>NZ_JADKSL010000002.1:0-285520 GCF_015351275.1 Pseudoclavibacter sp. VKM Ac-2867 | reverse complement strand
ATCTCGTCGCCGAAGTCGGATCGAAGCTCGTCGAGCGTGTAGTCGGTGTCTTCGACGGTGTCGTGGAGGAGCGCGGCTGGCCGGTCAGGCGAGCGCCTGCACCTCGCGCATGCTGCGGCGGATGAGGGCGTGCTGGCGCTGCACGAGCACCAGCGGGTCGACCTCGCCGAGGTCCGCGAACGCGTGGCCCTCCCACTCGCTCGACATGTAGCCCGAGAAGCCTCCGCGCACGAACTCCTCGGTGATCGCGCGGTAGTCGATGGCCGGCTCGTCGCCGTTCTCGTCGATGTCGTAGAACTTGGCGTGCACGTGCAGGATCTGCGGCATGATGTCCGACCACTCGCGCACATCCACTCGCCCCTGCATGTTGAAGGACAGATGGGCGAGCGAGCCGAGGATGCCCGGGTTGATGCCGCGGCCCTCGAGGTACGCGATGAACGCCTGCTGGCGCTCGCGCATGGGTACATCGGTGCGCCAGATCTCCTGCAGCTTCTCGACGGCCGCGTCGTCGAGGCCGCGCTTCTTCACGGAGCGCAGCAGCGTCGGCGCCATGCTGTGCATGGTCGACGAGAAGTCGGCGACGAAGCCGAGCAGCGGGGAGTCGAACTCCTCGAAGACCTCGCGCACCTTGACGATCGGCTCGGCGTTCGGCCCGAGGGGTGCGTGGATCTCGTAGCCGAGTTTGAGGTTCAGCCGCTCCGCGATGGGCAGGATGCGCCGCAGCAGCTCCGGCTTCGCGCTCTGGATGCGCACGAGCGGGAAGTCGAGCTTCTTCGCCGACTGCAGCAGCGTCTCGGTGAACTCGAACTCCTCGTCGAGGCTCATGTCGCGGGAGCGGTTGCGGCCCATGTCGAGGTTCGCGCCGAAGGAGCTGGCGTCGAAGCCGTACTTGTCGAACGCGCTGCGCCACTTGGTGACGAACTCGTCGGAGACGTGCGGGTACGTGGGCACCATCTGGGACGCGACGATCTCGATGCCGGGTCCGACGCCCAGCTCGGCGACGCGGGCGAGGAGGGAGTCGAAGTCGTACCAGCCGGCCGCGAACTCGGCGGTGGCCGAGTAGAGGGTGAGGCCGAGCTTGAACGGGTCGCTTTCGCGCGGCTCGGCGAACTCGCCGAGCGCATCCGCTGCTGATGCCTCGAAGTACGGCGTCGTCGCGGCCTCGATGGCCTCGCTCGCGACGAGCGTGCGGGTGACGTCGACGTGGTTCGGCACGTAGAGGCCGGGCTCGGTCTCGCTGCCCGGCTTGATCTGCATGTAGGGCAGGCGCAGGTCGGCGACGAGGTGGATGCTGTGCTCGCTGCCGTCCGCGACGGGCTCGTCGAGCTTGACGACGAGGCGCGGGCGGTCCTGCAGGAACCACAGCACCTCCGACTGCTTGGCGATCTCGTCGAGGCGGTAGCTCGCGCCGCGGTGCTCGAGGCGGAGCTTCGACGCGTCGATCGGGGTGCCGTCGATCTCGAGCGCGAGGCCCGTGACCGAGGAGAGCCACACGCTGCGGTACCAGGGCAGCTGCAGGCTGAGCGCCGCGCCGTCGGGATGGGGGAAGAGGCTCTGCTCGCTGAGGAGGGTGTCTTGCGTTGCCATGAGAGGTCTCGATTCCTAGTGCTTGAGTCCGCCGGCGAAGCCCTGCATGAACTGCTTCTGAGCGACGAGGTAGAAGATGAGGATCGGCACCATCGAGATGATGACGATGGAGAAGATCTGGTTCCACTGCGAGACGAGCGAACCGACGTAGTAGTACATTGCCACCGGCAGCGTCTGGAAGTCGGAGCCGCCGAGGAAGATGAGTGACGTGAAGAAGTCGTTCCACACGATGAGGCCGGCGAGGATCGCGACCGTTCCCGTCGCTGGAGCCATGAGCGGCAGGATGATCTGGAAGAACACCTGGGTCGGGCTCGCCCCGTCGATTGACGCGGCTTCCTCGTAGTCCGTGCCGAGGCCGCGGAAGAAGTTGGCGTAGAGGAAGATCGCGAGCGGCAGAAGCATGCCGGTGTAGAGCACGATCATGCCCCACAGCGAGCCCGTCAGGCCGAGCGCGCGGGCCCCCATGTAGAGGGGGACGGTGCCCAGCTGCGTGGGCAGGATGATCGCGATGAGGAAGATGTAGTACGACACCTGGGTCCAGCGACGCGTGCTGCGGGTGATGACGTAGCCGGCGAGCGCCCCGAGGATGACCATGCAGAGGATCGTGCCGCCCGTGATGATGATGCTGTTGAGCAGGCCGAGGAGCACGTTCGACTGGCCGGTCGCCGTCATGACGTTGGCGAAGTTCTCGACCGTCCACGTCGAGGGAAGCTCCGTGGCGGAGGTCGAGAAGACCTCCTGGTCGCTTTTGAACGCCGTGATGACGAGGAAGTAGAACGGCAGCAGGAAGACAATCGCGACGAGCCAGACCGCGACTTCCCTGATCAGCGTGAACTTGGTGTACCTGAACATGTCAGCGTCCCTTCTCGGGGCGTTCGGCCGTGAGCTTCTGCTGCATGACGGCGAAGATGAGGATGATGACGGTGAGGATGAGCGCGAGCGCTGCGCCGTAGCCGAAGTTGCCGAGCGAGAAGGTCTGCTTGTAGACCTCGGTCGCGAGCGTCTCGGTGGCACCAGCAGGACCGCCGCCCGTGAGCGCCATGACCTGGTCGAAGATGCGCAGGCCGTTCACGAGGCCGAGCGTCGTCGCGATGGCGACCGCCGAGCGGATGGAGGGCAGCGTGATGTACCAGAAGCGCTGGAAGAGGCTCGCTCCGTCGATCGCGGCTGCTTCTTCGATCTCGACGGGCACGCTGGCGAGGCCGGCGATGTAGATGACCATCGTGAAGCCCGTGTTCTGCCAGACGATGACGATGAGCACCGCCCAGATCGACCAGTTCGGGTCGGCGAGCCAGGCCTTCTGGTATTCGGCGAAGCCGAGCGTCCCGAGCAAGGCGTTGAGGGGGCCATTGAACTCGAAGATGAACTTCCAGATGTAGGCGACCGCGAGGGGGCTCAGCACCACCGGCATGAAGAACAGGGTGCGGAGGATGTAGCGGCTCTTGAGGCCGCGGTTGAGCGCGAGGGCCAGGATGAGGCCCGCGACGTTGGTGAGGATGACGGAGCCGAACGCGAGGAACAGGGTGTTCCCGACGGCGCCGATCTTGGTCGGGTCGGCGAAGATGTCGGCGAAGTTGTCGAAGCCGACGAACGTGAACGAGCCGATGCCGGTCCAGTTCGTGAACGCGAAGAAGCCTCCGGCGGCCGTCGCGGCGTAGTGGATGAACGCTACGAGCACGAGCCCGGGCAGCACCCACCACCAGTGACCGAATTGCAGGAGTGGACGCCCCTTGCGGGGAAGGGCGGCGTTCTTGCCACCCTTCCCCGTGGGCGACTGATCTTCAGCAGCAGACTCGGTCTTGCCGTCGCTGTGCAGTGTCGCAGTCATGAACTGGTTCCTTTGCTACTCGTGGATGCGGATGGAGCGGGACCTGGTGAGGTCACGCGCCCCAGGCGGCATCCATTGAGGCCAGCACGCCATCGACGTTTGTCTGGCCAGTGAGCAGTCCCTGAACACCCGTCTGGAGTGCCTCGTAGACGGAAGGGTTCGGCCAGAAGCTGATCGGGAGCGCGGTGAAGGAACCATCGAGCAGCAGTTCCTGGATGTTGGCGTACTCGGTTCCCTCGAAGGGGTAGTCCTCGAGTCCCGTGATGGGAAGCGATCCGGAGACGTCGGAGAAGATCTTGGCTCCTTCGGGCTGCGCGACCCAGTCGAGGAAGGCCTGAGCGGCCTCCTGCTTGTCGCTCGCAGCGTTGACCGATAGCGAGTAGTTGGAGCTCGCGAGGATGCCGGGCTTGGCGCCAGCCTCGGATGGGAACGCCTCGATGGAGAAGTCGAGGTTCGGGTTGGCAGTCAGCAGTTCCGTGACCGCAGATCCTGGGATGAAGGCACCGAGGGAAGTGCCCTGGGAGATGTTGTTCGTGATGACATCGAATCCAGCACCCTCGGCACCCGCCTGGAAGCACCCTGCTTCATTGAGGTCGACGATCGTCTGAAGCGTGTCCTTCCAGCCTTGTGAGTCGGCGAAGGTGACGTCGCCAGCCGTGCGCTGGTCGTTCCAGTCCGGCGTGTCTGCATAGACCCGGCTGGCTGCGATCGAGAGCGCCGTCATGCCCGTGTTGGGTCCGGCCGCACCGGCGAGGGCGATCATGGACTTGCCTTCACCGGAGAGCGTCGGGCACGTCGAGAGCAGCGCGGCGGCATCGCCTGGGTAGGCGGAGACGCCAGCAGCATCAGCCGAGGCATTGCTGTAGACGAAGCCGGAGACAGTGAAATCAACCGGCTGGGCGACGATCTGGTCTTCGTAGGTGAAGAGTGCCTCCTGACCTTCCGGAAGGACCCCTGCGTTCGAGTCATCGAGCGGGGCGAGAAAGCCAGCTTCAGCGAGGCTCAGTGCAGCCTGGCCCTGGCCGGCGCCCGGAGCTGTCTGGATGACGTCGGGAGCGTTGCCGGCCTGGAGCTGCGTGCGGAGCGTCTCGCCGTAGCGGTCGTTCGGCTGCGGGTTGAGCGTGATCTTCACGTCGGGGTTGGCTTCCATGTATGCCGTCGCGAGCGCCTCGTAGGGGTTCTCGAAATTGTTCGAGGTTGCGTAGGTGAGGGAGAACTCGGTGGCGCCGCCGCCTGCGGTGTCGCCGCCGCCGCCGCTTGCGCAGCCGGAGAGAGCGAGGACACCGGCAACCGGGAGGGCGAGTGCTGCGCTGAGGCGCATCCGCTGGTTACGGGAGTGAGACATTTTTTGCCTTTCTTGACAGCGTTGTCGAAGATCCTCCGGCCGTACCGGAGCTGGGTT
Source organism: Pseudoclavibacter sp. VKM Ac-2867 (assembly GCF_015351275.1). Lineage (NCBI taxonomy): Bacteria > Bacillati > Actinomycetota > Actinomycetes > Micrococcales > Microbacteriaceae > Pseudoclavibacter > Pseudoclavibacter sp. VKM Ac-2867. The sequence continues at coordinate 280,703 of NZ_JADKSL010000002.1, read as the reverse complement.
CAGTCTGGCAGGCTTGTGCGCAAAACACACATAAGTAGTTGCGATGCTCCGCATAACTGACGGCGCGGAACCCGCCGAGCGCATCACCGAGACGGATATGCTGGCGCCACACCCCCGATCCGGAGGCACAACGACGTGACCACAGAAACACCGCTCTCCAGGCTCGACCTCAACCTGCTCGTCTCACTCGACGCCCTCCTCACGGAACGCAGCGTCACCAGAGCGGCAGAGCGACTGCACCTCAGCCAGCCGGCGCTCAGCGCATCCCTCGGTCGTCTACGCACGCACTTCAACGACAAGATCCTCGCCCGCACCGGCAACACGTACGAGTTGACGCCGCTCGCCGTGCGCCTCAGCGAGCTCACCGCCACGGCCCTCGACTCAGCCAGGCGCGTCTTCGACAGCCAGGCCGAATGGAACCCGACGCAGTCGACACGCGAGTTCACGGTGCTCGGCTCCGACTACGGCTTCGCGACCATCGGCGCCGCCGTCTCCAAGCTCGCCGCCGAGACCGCGCCGGGCGTGCGCTTCCGGTTCCGGATGCACAACCCCTCCATCGTCGAGGACGCCATCGCGCAGCTCCGCTCGGTCGACGCCATGATGATCCCTCACGGCTTCCTCAGCGACCTCCCCTACAACGACCTCTTCACCGACGAGTGGCGCATCATCTGCACCGACGACAACCCGCACGTCGGCGAGCAGATCACGATGGAGAACATCGCCGAGCTGCCGTGGGTGTTCAACTACCTCTCCCGGTCGGCGTTCACCTCGGCGAGCAGGCAGATCCGCGAACTCGGCATCGAGCCGACCGTGGCCGCCGTCGTCGAGGGATTCCACGTGCTCCCCCACTTCGTCGAAGGCACCAACCGGCTCGCCCTCATGCAGAAGCGGCTCACCGACGTGCTCATTCCGAGCGAGGGGTTCCGAGTGCTCGAACCGCCCTTCGACGCGACCCCCATCTCGGCCGCCCTCTGGTGGCATCCCACCCACAACAGTGACCCAGAGCACGCGTGGATGCGCCGCCTCTTCGCGCAGGCCGGCGCCGCCATGCAGGCGGAGGTCGGCGCGGCGTAGGCGTGCAGCTCGGTTCGGTTCGGCTCGGTTCGGTTCGGTTCGGGCGAGCAGCAACCTCGGGATGGAGAAATCACCTCGTTGCGGGAAGGTTCCCCGAAAACAGCGACAAACCCATCCCGAGACGTGACAAACCCATCCCGAAACCGAGACGAGCACACTGCCCGAAGAGAGCGGACCGGGGCAAGCTGAAGCGTCAGATCGGAAGCCGTGCCGGCGTAACGGCAGGTCGACTCGCGAGGCGCCGCACCCCGGGAGGCCGGCAACTCAGGGAGACCGGCCACCTCGAGAGGCCGGTCACCTCGAGAGGCCGGCCACCTCGGGCGGCCAGCAACCTCGGGATGGAGAAATCACATTGTTGCGGGAAGGTTCCCCGAAAACAGCGACAAACCCATCCCGAGACGTGACAAACCCATCCTGAAACTGGAGAGGTGGGGTTCAGGCCAGGGGGTAGCTGTCAGCGGGTCAGCGAGTCAGCGAGTTGGCGGGTTGGCGGGTCAGCGGGTCAGCGGGTTGGCGGGTCAGCGGGTGAGGATGAGGGCGTCGCCCTGACCGCCTCCGCCGCAGAGGGCGACGGCCGCGGTTCCGCCGCCTCGACGGGCAAGCTCGTGCACGGCATGCACGACGACTCGGGCACCGGATGCGCCGATCGGGTGGCCGAGGGCGATCGCGCCGCCGTGCGGGTTGACCACCTCGTCGGACACTCCGAGCTCGGCCTGCGACTGGACGACAACCGCGGCGAAGGCCTCGTTGATCTCGATGTGATCGAGCGTGGAAGCCGCGATCCCCTGCTTCTCGCAGGCGCGGGCGATGGCGCGGGACGGCTGCGACTGCAGCGACGCGTCGGGGCCAGCGACCTGGCCGGCGGCGCCGACCACGGCGAGCACGTCGTAGCCGTGCGCGTCCGCGAAGGCGCGGCTCGTGAGGACAACCGCCGAAGCACCGTCGGAGATGGGTGAGGCGTTGCCAGCCGTGATCGTCCCGTCCGCGGCGAAGGCGGCGCGCAGCCCGGCAAGCGACTCAGCCGTGGTCGAGGGGCGGATGCCCTCGTCGCGCGTCACTCGCACGGGGTCGCTACGGCGCACCGGCACGTCGACGGCGACGATCTCAGCGTCGAAGAGCCCAGCGTCCGCGGCCGCGGCGGCGCGCTGATGGGAGCGCGCCGCGACGGCGTCCTGCGCCTCGCGCGTGATGCCGAGGCTCGTGTTGTGCTGCTCGGTGAGCGAGCCCATGCTCTGGCCGGAGGCCGCATCCGTCAGCCCGTCGTGGGCCATGTGATCGAGCGCCTCGACAGAACCGTAGGCCCAGCCCTTGCGGGAACCGGCGAGGAGGTGCGGCGCCTGGCTCATCGACTCCATACCGGCCGCGACGACGAGCTGCGCGTCGCCCGTCTTCAGCAGGCGAGCGGCGTCGATGACGGCGGTCAGGCCCGAGAGGCACACCTTGTTGATGGAGGCGACGTGCGCCGAGGCTGGGATGCCCGCGGCGAGCGTCGCCTGACGTCCAGCGTTCTGCCCGACGCCGGCGGACAGCACGTGCCCGATGAGGACGGCGTCGACCAGCGAGGCATCGATGCTGGCCTGCAAGAGAGCACCGCTGATCGCGGCGGCACCGAGCTGCGGAGCGGTCAGGGTTGAGAGCTGCCCGTTGAGCTTGCCCTGCGGGGTGCGCGCGGCGGCGATGATGACGATGTCGCTGGGGCGCGAGCTCTGGACGCCCGCCGCCTCGCCAGTAGGAGTGACCCGCTCATCGACGAGTTGGCGCTCGCTTTCGCCCGCTTGGGTGGAAGCGCGGCCCGCGTTGAGACGGCTACCGACGTGGTCTGCGCCGTCGGCGGGAGTGCTGGGCACCGCGCCCGCGCTGAAGACAGGGGCAGTGACATCGCCAGCGGCACCGCCGGTCTCCTGTCCGGCTACCGAATCGGTGCCGGTGTTTCCCACGCTCATGCGCTGACGCGCCCTCTCGTTCGTGCCCGCGACGCCGCCCGGGCGCGCGGGACCGGCACGGCTTCGACGGCCGCGCCAATGACGTTGCTGACCTCGCCGATGCGCTCGACGCGCAGCTCGACGACGTCGCCCTCGGCGAGCGGGGGCGGCGTGAGCGAGCCCGCGCGGCCCCACAGCTCGGCGAGGCACCCGCCGTTCCCAGCGGTGCCGGAGCCGAGCACATCCCCCGGCACGACCCGCGAATTGCGGGACGCGTAGACCAGAAGCTGAGGGAACGACCAGCCCATGTTCGAGAGCAGGTCGCTGCCAATCAACTCGCCGTTGACAAGCACCTGCAGCTCGAGTTCGAGGAATCCGTCGGCGTCGTGCGCATCCGAGAGCTCGTCTGCCGTGACGATCCACGGGCCGAGCGTCGCCGCGAAGTCCTTGCCCTTGCACGGACCGAGGCGCACCTTCATCTCGCGCGACTGGATGTCCCTGGCCGACCAGTCGTTGAAGACGCTGTAGCCGAAGACGTGCCCGGCGGCGCTGGCCTCGTCGAGGTTCGCCCCGTCGCTGCCGTCGACCGCGCCGACGATGACGGCCACCTCGAGCTCGAAGTCGAGCCGCTCAGTCACGGGCGGGCGGATGCTCGCCCCGCTGCCCACGAGCGAGTGCGGGTTCGTGAAGTAGAAGGTGGGGGCGTCGTACCACTCGGCGACGACTCCCGAGTCGCCGTCGATGGACTTCACGACGCCCTCGACGTGCTCCTCGAACGCCACGAAGTCGCGCACGCTCGGCGCCTCGATGGGTGCGAGCAGTTCGACGTCGGACACCGACGGCGCGAGGCCGAGCGAGCCATCCGCCCAGGCCCGCTCGATGAGCGAGGTCGCGCCCGCGTTGGCGCGCTCGAGCCCGAGCCTGGTCGCCCCGAGCACGGTGAGCCCATCGACGAAGGCGAGGAGTCGGTCGCCGCCCTCGTGCGCGACGACAACCCCGTCATGCGCGCTGCCGTCGTGCATCCACCTGGCGTATCTCACCGGGCTGCCTCCACCGTGTTCCACAGGCGCGGCAGGCGCGCGGCGTTGCCGAACAGGACCTGCGCCTCGTCGTCGGCGCCGAGCTCCGCGTCGTGCACACGCTCGACGGGGTTCTCGACGCCCATGTCGAACGGGTAGTCGGAGCCGAGGAGCACCCGGTCGGCGCCGACGGCGGCGACGAGGTTGCGCAGCGCGGTCGGCGTGTGCACGAGCGAGTCGAAGCTCAGCTGCCGCAGGTACGTGGACGGCGCGCGCAGGCACGTGCGCGCTTCGGGCCGCACCTCCCAGGCGTGGTCGGAGCGGCCGATGAACGTCGGCAGGTAGCCGCCGCCGTGGGCCGCGATGAGCACGAGGTTCGGGAAGCGGTCGAGCACGCCGCTGAAGATGAGGTGCGAGATCGCAGCGGCGTTCTCGGCGGGCTGGCCGACGGTGTTGGAGAGGTAGAAGCGGTCGAGGCGCTCGTCGAGGCTGCACCCGAACGGGTGCAGGAACACGATGGCCTCGAGCTCTTCGGCGCGGCGCCAGAAGTCGTCGAGGCGCGCGTCGCTCAGCTCGACATCGCCCGCGAACGACGACAGCTCGACGCCGGCCAGGCCGTTGGCGAGCACGGCGTCCTCGAGCAGTTCGACGAGGCGGTGCGGATGCTGGAGCGGCACGAGACCGAGCCCGCGGAGGCGGTCGGGAGCACCGGCGACGTGCGCGGCGATGGCCGCGTTGGCCTCCTTCGCCGCCCAGACGGCGAGCTCTTCGCCCGCCCAAGGGTAGTAGTGGCTCGGCGAGGGGGACACGAGCTGCACGTCCACGCCCTGCGCATCCATGATCTCGAGGCGCTCCTCGAGCGAGATGAGCTTCGGGAAGCGCGACTTGATCATGGCGCCGGAGGCGGCGAGGCTCTCGGGCCCGTTGCGCTTGGCTTCGAGCTCGCCAGCGGCGGCGAAGCCCTCCGGGTCGCGCCCCTGAACGGCGCCCTGGAGTGCGGGGAGGAGCAGGTGGGCGTGCACGTCGACGATCTGGCCGGCAGCGCCGGAAGCACCGCCGGAAACGGTCGCGGCGGTCATGCCGGCACCGCCACGAGCTGCGCGACGCCGCCCATGAGGGCGGGCACGTTGCCGTCGCGCTTGCCGTCGAGCTGCCACTGGCCGAGGGTCGTGGACGCCTCGACGACGTGGGCCGCGCGAGGGAGACGGCGGGCGTGGAAGTCGTCCCAGAACGGCTGGTCGAGCTGCTCGCGCTCGAGCAGCATCGTGGCGAGCACGAGCCCGTCCTCGGCGGCCTGGGCCGCGCCCTGCGCGATCGTGGGAGGGCAGCTGTGGGCGGCGTCGCCGATGACGACGACCCGGCCGCGGTTCCACGCATCCGGTACGACGTGCGAGGTGAAGAGCGTGTAGTGCACGCGGGCCGACTCGGTGAGCGAGTCCCGGATCTCCTGCCACGGTCCGCCGTAGCTGCCGGCGAGGTCGCGCATGATCTCGACGCTCTCGGCGGGCGTGAGGCCGCTGCGGTCCTGCGCCTTCTCGACGAGGTACGCGTAGATGCTGTTCTCGCCGGTCGGGCAGTAGCCGGCGATGAAGCAGCGGCCGCCGTAGTAGAGGTCGGTGTGGGTGACCTCGGCGGGGCGGGCCACGAAGGCGCGCCAGATGCCCATGCCGGTGCGCTCCGGCTTCGTCTCGATGCCGATGAGCGAGCGGGTCGGCGAGTTGAGGCCGTCGGCGCCGATGACGAGGTCGACACGCGACGTGTCGCCTGCATCCGTCGTCAGGGTCACGCTGTCGGCGTCCTGCTCGAGGCCCGTGACCGTGGTGCCGTAGTGGATGCGCGCACCGACTTCGAGGGCGCGCTCGGCGAGGATCTTGGCCAGGTCCGGGCGGTACATGCCGGCCGTCGCGGGGTACTCGGGGCCGCCGGTGCGGGTCTCCGTGAGGCTCGCGATGACGGTGCCCGCGGGGTCGGGGGCGCGCATGCTGACGTCGTCGAACGAGTAGGACTGCTCCTGGATGCGCTCCCAGACGCCGACCTGGTCGAAGACGCGCAGGGCGTTGCCCTGCAGGGTGATGCCGGAGCCGAGGGCCGTGATCTCGGACTTCGCCTCGTAGACGTCGACCTCGACTCCGCCGTCGGCGAGGATGATCGCCGAGACCATGCCCGCGACTCCGCCTCCGACGATGGCGACCTTGGAAACTGCACTCATGATGGTCCTGCTTTCTGCGTCTGCGTTGACGATGAAGGTGTCTGGGTCAGCGGCGGCGGGGCTGCCTCTGGGGTGGACGAGTGGTTGCTCAGCGGATGGCGATGGGGTTGACGGGCGAGCCGACGGCACCCGTGATGGGCAGCGGTGGCGCGACGAGCAGGAACTCGTAGACGCCGTCGGCCTGGCATGCGGATGCGAGGGCTTCGAGGTCCCACATCTCGCCGATGGTGAGCCCCATGTTGGGGATGACCACCTGGTGGAGCGGCTGGAAGGCTTCGTCGAACTCGTTGGGTCGCACCTCGAAACCCCACGTGTCGGTTGCAATGGCGGCGATCTCGGTGCGGTGCAGCCAGCCGGCCGTCGTGAACGAGAGCCCGGCGCTCGGCCCGCCGGCGTAGCCGTGCCAGCCGTCGCGTTTCGCGCGGGCGTAGCGGCCAGTGCGCACGAGCACGATGTCGCCGCGGCCGACCGCCGCGGTGGCGCCCTGCGCGTGGATGCACGCTTCGAGGTCGGCGGTCGTGATCGCGTAGCCGTCCTCGAGCTCTCCGTTGTCACGCAGGTGCCTGCCGAGGTCGAGGAGCACGCCGCGGCTCACGATCTCGGCCGCCGTGTGCTCGATGCCCGTCACGAGGTCGCCCTCGCTCGTCACGACCTCGCCCGAGCGGCGGCCGTTCCACGCGTAGCCGTGGTCGAAGATGTGGCCGAGGCCGTCCCACTGGGTTGAGCACTGCAGCGGCATGGCGATGACGTCGTCGGCCCCGCCGAGACCGTGGGGGAACCCCTGGTTCGCGAGCTGCGCATCCGTGCCCGTGTCGAGCATCGTGTGCACGGGGTTCGTGCGGCGCCGCCACCCCATCTGGGGGCCGTTCATGTCGAAGGGCTGCGAGAGCGAGAAGCTGCTGCCCGTGCGCACGAGCTTGGCCGCGGCGGCGCGCTTAGCGTCGTCGATGAAGTTGAGCGTGCCGATGCGGTCGTCGTCGCCCCAACGACCCCAGTTGCGGAAGGCCTTCGCCGCGCGGGCGACCTCGGTGGTTGGGTCGGTGCGGTCGAGCTCGGCAGGGTTCGCGGTGGGGGCTCCCGTGACTTCAGGGGCTCCGCCGGCACCGGTGCCGGCGGTGTCGGTGAGGGAGGTCACGAGGAGGCCGCTTCTGCGCGCACCCGCGTGGTCTGCGTGCCGAGCCCCTGGATGACGCTCACCATCACGTCGCCATCACGGAGGAGGCGGCCGTGCACGATGCCGTTGCCGGCCGGGCTGCCGGTGAGGAGCAGGTCTCCGGGGAGGAGCGGCATGTTCTCGGAGGCGGCCGAGATGAGCGCGGGGATGTCGAAGAGGAGGTCGTCGCTGACGGCGTCCTGCATGGTGTCGCCGTTGAGCGTGAGCTTCAGCGTGAGCGAGTGCGGGTCGGTCACGAACTGCGCTGGCACGAGGAAGGGTCCCGTCGGGAGGAAGCCCGGAGCGTTCTTGCCCCGGTACCAATCCGTGCCGATCTCCTTCATGTCCTTCCGGAAGATGAGGTCGCGCGTCGAGATGTCGTTGACGATCGTGTACCCGGCGACGTGGCCGAGGGCATCCTCGCGGGAGACGCGGTGCGCGCGCTTGCCGATGACCACGGCGAGCTCCAGCTCCCAGTCGTGCTGGTCGCTGTAGCCGGGCAGCTCGAGCTCGGCGTCGACGCCGGCGACGGCCGTGGGGAGGCCGATGAAGAAGTACGGCTCGCCGTCCCTGGCGCGTGCATCCATCATCTCGGCCGCCCACTCGCGCAGCTCCTCAATGGGGCGCGGGTCGTTCTTCGCCCGGCCGGCAGCGACGAGGTCGATGACGTGCGTGCGGTAGTTGGCGCCAGTCTGCAGCACTTGGCGTGGCTCGACGGGTGCTTCGAGGGTGACGTCGTCGAGGGCGAGCCAATCGGCGCCATCGGCGGCTGCTGCGAGCTGCGCGAGGCGGTCCCATGAGGCGGGCGCTTCAGCGAGGAAGTCGTTGAGGGAGTCTGCGCCGAGCTCCTCGCTGCTCAGCGGGCGGATGCGGCCGGCCACGACGAGTCCGAGCTGCGGCGTCCCCTCCCCCACACTGAAGCGGGCAAGAGCGAAGTCGGCGGTCAGGCCTTCGGACGACGATGTCACGGCTGGTCTCCAATTCACGACGCTTCGGTGCGTTCGTGACATAAGTCAACCGCGTCCGGCGCCATCAGCCAAGCGGGGATCCGTTATCCAGGGCATCAGGGCTGGTGATGGGGCCGCTCACGTGCTCGATCCAGGGCCGAACGTCGACGATCCCCTCCGGCAGAAGATCTCTGGCGGCTTCGAAACCGTCTGGCAGCTGGGTCACCAGAGCGTGTGCGTAGCGTTCGCCTCGGTCGGTCGTTGCCTCCCCGATCTTCAGCACCTGATCAGCCGGCACCGAGTCGACAAGGGCTCGCGCGTCTTCGAGCTGCGCCTCATTCCACCGACTGGGGAAGACGACGACGGGGCCAGCCGGCCCCTGCGCCACGAGCGCCTCGACCCGCTCCGGCTCGGGTGAGGAGAGGACGTAGACCCGACCGTACTCGGCCAGAGCTATGTGAGTCATGGCGAGCACAGACGGATGCTTCCCCAACGTGGCGGCGAATGCCTCGAAGTCTGGATGCTCTTCGTGCGTGTGAACGAAAGCCTCCCGAACCCGCTGCGCAAGGACTCGGAGGGAGGCCACGGCGGGATCGACGGCAGCGTCCTCATCCCAGCGGGAAACCAGCAGAGCTTCTCCATCCCAAAAGCCCTCTACTTCCACGCACCCCTCAAGAAAGGCCAGTTCCGTCTTCGCGACCTCGTCGAGACGGAGTGGCAGGAAACGGTCATCCCAGACGAACACCTTCGATGGCCGGAACGGAGTGAGATACGACGCTGCGCGCGCCGGGTCGAACACGAGCCACCCACGCGCACGGAACCTGCCGCCAGTCGCCAGCCCTGCGTACGCGCTCATGTCAGCCATGCCGGTCCACGGTAGCTCGGGAATCCGCCCCGAACACCGTCTCGCGTTGAACTTCGAGACAGGATTCGACGACTCGTCAATCTGTGGCCTTAGACATCAGCCTGCGCTCGTCGATCAAGCGCCGCCGCACGAACACGTGCCGGATGCCCGATTGAGATGAGGATCTTTCGAGCCGGAGACTCCCCGGCCAGCAGGGGGCTGTCCCTATATCCCCAAATATTCCGGATGGAACCGACGAGCACGCTCACGGTCACCAAAATCGGAATCACCAACGGCACATCAAGACCCAAACTGTCGTAGAGGAACCCGAACGAGATATTGGCAGCAATGAAACCGACTGTCGAGAGTCGTTCTTCTACATTCACCATCAGACCAAGCCCAACGGCGGCAAGGAGTACGCCGATGTAGGCGGCGGCATTACTCGAAAGAAAATCGATCACCCTTGAGATTCCTTTCTGAGAGCTTCGACTCGAACCTCGTGAATTGGACCCGAACTGGCAACGAGGCTTCAGAATGGATGTAGGCGACGGAAACACCACGAGCCCGGCCGTGACCACGCTCGCCGAGGCAGCCCACGACTGAAGCCACGTCCGCTACACGACTTGTGGGCACCTCGGGAACAAGAGCCGAGACGAGGGCACCTCCGACCCGTCGCGACAGGAATCCGCGAGGGGTGAAAGCCGTATTCCAATGCAACATTCTCCCTAATTTCGTCCCCGCCGCGGAACGCAGCGAAGAGCAACTTAGCAGACAAAATCACCTCAGAAATCTCCCGACTCAATTGAGGAACACTTCTGGCACAGCCGCAGCCGAACTCACGCAAGTCCTATATCCCCTATTTCGAGAGATTCTGACTTATTTCACGTGCGATTGGTGGGTAGAGGGTAGGGGGACGAGCCCGCACGGAATCGTGCACCACCTCGTCACCAGACGCCTCGCACTCGGACGCGCACGTCCGCTGACGCCTGGCAACCGTGCAGGTGCCCGAAGCTCGAGCCTCGAGCCCGCTAGGCAGGCAGGACCGGCGCGGCGAGCAGCGGCAGGGTCTCCGCCCGACTGCGCTCGACGTGTGCGAGCGCGAGCGCGGCCGCTCGTTCGACTTGGCCGCGCACGATCGCGTCGCAGAGGTCGCGATGCTCACGGTGGACGTCGTCGTCGTCGCGTTCGCTGGCGATGTGGAAGAGCCGCTTGACTCGCCCCTGCACGGGGAGGAGCAGGTCCCGAAGGAGACGACTGCCCGCGAGCGCGACGACGGCATCGTGGAAGTCAGAGGTGGCGTCGGCGATCCTCGACTCGTCCGAGGAATCGACGGCAGCGTCTGCGGTTGCGAGGGCCGCCAGGAGCCCCTCCCCCGACTCCCCTCCGGCGCATCGTGCGGCGGCGAGGCGCGCGGCTAGCACCTCGAGGGAAGCGCGGACGTCGAACAGCTCGATCACGTCGGCGAGCTCCATGGGCGCCACCACGGCACCGCGACGCGGCAGCGTGTGAATGTACCCCTCAGCCTCGAGCCTGGGCAGCGCCTCTCGGATCGGGATGCGCGAGACGCCGAGCGCCTCGGCAACCTCGCGCTCACGCACCCGACTGCCTGTAGGGAATCTGCCGTCGATGATGCGATCGCGCACCCACTCGTACACCCGCTCACCATGAGAGATCGAGACCCCCGAGGGCTCCCCCGTCACGTTCGGACTCGTCATCGCCACGAACATCCCCTCCTCGATCCACTGACTGGCTACGTTACGCACCCCACAGCGGCGGGGATGCTCCTGCATCCGCGGCCGGTCCGACGAGTACCGCATCTTCACGCTTTTAGTATGCCAAAGCTTAGACTCAGGCCACCGGGGTGCGGAAACTCTGTGCGAACAACTTCCCGTTTGCCAAGTTTTGGCATACCATCGCTCCTGTTCGGGCTCAGCCCGACATCGGTGCATCCCCCACGCAAAGGAGCCTGAGCATGACCGATACCGTCACACCAGTCGAGGAAGCGCGGCCGCGCACCCTCAAGCGCGCCCTCGGGCTGCCCGCCCTCATCGGGTACGGACTCGCCTCCATGGGCGTGCTCTCGGTCGTCTCCGTCTACGGCCCGGCCACCGAGCTCAGCGACGGGCACCTCCCCGCCGCGTACGTCGCGGCGATCATCATCATGCTGTTCACCGCGCACAGCTACGGACGCATGGCCGCGCACGTGCCGATCACGGGCGGCGCCTACGCCTACGTGACGCGCGGCTTCGGACCTGCGGTCGGCTTCGTCACCGGCTGGGTGATGCTGCTCGACTACCTGTTCCTGCCGATGGTGAACTTCCTGCTCTTCGGCCTCTACTTCAACAGCCTGTTCACCGCGGTGCCGGCCTGGGTCGGCACGCTCGTGTGCATCCTGATCGTCGCCCTGTTCAGCATCATCGGCGTCAAGTGGTTCAAGCGCATGAACTTCGTCGTGATCATCGCGTCGGTGCTCGTGATCGTCGTCTTCCTCGTCCTGGCGGTGCTCAACGCCCCAGATCTGACCTTGGCATCGCTGACCGGTCCGCTCTCGATCGGCGAAGGCGGGCTCGCGCCGATCCTCGCGGCGGCGGCGATCGTGGCGTTCGCCTTCCTCGGGTTCGACGGGGTCTCGACGCTCGCCGAGGAGACGCACGATCCGCGTCGCAAGGTGCCGAAGGGCATCGTGCTCGCGACGCTGTTCGCGGGCCTCGGCTACCTGGCCTTCTCGATCGCCGGCAGTCTCATCGCCCCCGACTGGACGCAGCTCGACAACCTCGACGCGGCCGGCACGGAGCTCATGCAACAGGCGGGCGGTGACGTGCTGATGGTCGTGTTCGTGATCGTGAACACCGTCGGCATCGTGCTCTGCGGCACGGCGGCGCAGATGAGCGTCAGTCGGGTGCTGTTCGCGATGGGCCGCGACGGCATCCTGCCCCCGGTGCTCGCGAAGCTGCACCGACGCTTCCGCACGCCGTACGTGGCGGCCATCGTCGTCTCCGTCATCGCCCTGGTCGCGCTCTTCGTCACCCTCGACCAGGCCGTCTACATGATCAACTTCGGCGCACTCGTGGCGTTCGCCATGGTGAACCTCGCCACCGCCAAGGTGCTCTTCTTCGACCTCCGCCTGCGCAGCGGATGGGGACTGCTGCGGCACCTCATCATGCCGATCATCGGGTTCGTCTCCGTCGCCTGGCTGTGGACCTCGCTGGCTCCGTTCACGTTCGTGCTTGGCACGGCGTGGCTCATCATCGGCGTCATCGTGTACCTCGTTCGCCGCAAGCGCCGGGGTGGACCCCTCGCGCTCCGGCTCGACGGCTCATCGACGGAGGCCATGCCCACGATCCCCTACCAGCAGTGACCCGGCCCGCAGCAGGCCAGGGCAGTCCGGGAGCTCACGACCATCCCGGGGAAAGCAGCACCATGACCGATTCCACGCCCCCGCAGACACTGCGCACGCCCGGGCTCGTCGACGCGCACATCCACCCCGACAAGACCTCGTGGGGTCGGCCCTGGCAGTCGCGTCGACCTGCGGCGACGCTCGCCGAGCTGATCGAGAACGACCGCGCGACGCAGGCGGCCTACGACACGAGCGTCGAGGAGCGCGCGTTCGGCCTGTTCTCGCAGGCGCTCGCCAACGGCACGTTCGGGATGCGCGCGCACGTCGACGTCTCCTCGGAGCTGGGCATCGGCAACGTGGAGGGGGTGCGTGCCGCCGCCGAGCGCCTCGCCGGCGACCTGACGGTGCAGATCGTCGCGTTCCCCCAGTTCGGGCTCCTCTCTAACCCGGGCACCCTGGAGGCGATGGCGGCATCGCTGCAGTCGGGCGCGGACCTCGTCGGGGGCATCGACCCCGCGGGGCTGGAAGGCGACCTGCACGGGCATCTCGACGCGATCTTCGGGCTCGCCGATCGCGCCGGACGCGAGCTGGACATCCACCTGCACGACGGTGGCGAGGAGGGCTTGGCGCAGATCCGGGAGATCGCGCGGCGCACGATCGCCGGCGGCCGGCAGGGCGGCGTGACCATCGGCCACGCCTTCGCGCTCTGCGATCCCGCACTCGCGTCGCTCGGCGAGACACTCGATCTCGTCGCCGAAGCGGGCCTCTGGATCGCGGTGTGCGCGCTCGGCCCCGACCCGGTGCCCGACCTCGACCGCTTCGAAGCCCATGGCGTGCGGGCGGTTGCCGGCTCCGATGGGGTGCGCGATGCGTGGAGCCCGTTCGGCACGGGCAGCATGGTCGACCGCGCGCACCTCCTCGCCTACCGCACCGGTGCGATGACCGACGAGGAGCTTGAGCGGGCGTTCCGCATCGCCTCCATCTCGGGCGGCGAGATGATGGGCCTCGCGAGCGTCGCGGAGTGGAATGAGCGCAGTGGCACCCGACTCGAGTTCGCTGCCGAGAATCTCGCTCAGCTCGTCGTCGACCGACCGGCTCCCCTTCGCGTCATCCGCGACGGCCGGGTGCTGCGGTGAGCGCTCAGCGCCGACAGGGCGTCGCGGCCGGCATCCTCGTCATCGCCGTCGGGCTGAGCGTCAGGTTCCCGATCACGAACACCTCGGCGCTGCTCGGAGAGATCGGGACCGGCTACTCGCTCTCGCCGTCGGCGCTCGCCGTCCTCAGCTCGATCCCAGTGCTCCTCTTCGCGCTCGCCGCGCCCCTCGCCCCGCTGCTCGTCGGCCGGATCGGGCTGCCCAGATCGATCGCGCTGCTCCTCGCGGTGCTCGCGTGCGCGACCCTGCTGCGACCGCTCGGACCCGCGCCGCTGTTCGTGTCGACCGTCCTCATCGGCGCCTCCATCGCGATCCTCGGCATCCTGGCCCCGCAGATCATCCGGAGCGCGCTCGCCACGCGCGGCGGGTTCTGGACGGGCGTCTACACGGCATCGTTCGGCGTCAGCGCCGCCACCGGCGCAGCATTCTCGGTGCCGCTGTTCCACGCCCTGGGCGATGACGTCGGCCCGGCGCTCGCAGCGTGGGGAGTCCCTCTCCTCATCGCTCTCGCGTTCGCCCTGGCCTTCGGTCGCCGCATCGCGACCCGCGGCGCTGGGCCACGGCCGGCGGCGGCTGGCGAGCGCCAGCCGATCCTGCGCGCCCGCGGGCTCTGGCCTGTGACGGGGTTCTTCGCCTGCCAGGCGCTCCTCTACTTCTCCATGACCGCGTGGCTCCCCACGATCGCGATGGACCGCGGGGCCACCCCGGCGGCGGCCGGACTGCTGCTCGCGTGGATGAGCGTCGCCGGGCTCCCGGCGGCCCTGTTCGCGCCCATGCTCGCATCCCGAGCCGGCTGGCGCACGCCGATGCTCGTCGTCACCGCGCTGCTCGGCGCCGCGAGCCTGCTGGGCCTCGCGATCGCACCCCTCGAGGCGATGACCGTGGTCGTCGCGGTGCTCGGCGTCGCCCTGAGCTCGGCGTTCGGGATCTCCGTCGCGCTCATCGTGCTCACCGCACCGAGCGGCGCATCCACTGCCGCGTTCTCGGCCGTGGTCCAGGGCCTCGGCTACGGGGCCGCGGCGGCCGGCCCCCTGCTTTCCGGCCTGCTAGCCGGAGCGGGCATCGGCTGGCCGGTCATCATCGGCGGCCTCGCGGCCGTAGGGCTGCTCGAGCTCGGGTTCGGCGTCGCGAGCTCCCGGGCGTCCCTCGCCGTGCAGCGCACGGGAGAGCCGTCCGCCTCAGCTGATCGCGCGGGCGATCGGGAGGCCGACGCCGTGCGAGGTGAGGCCGCCGTCGATCGCGAGCTCGGCGCCCGTCACGAATGAGGTCTCGGGCGAGAGCAGGCTCGCGATGACGTCGGCGACCTCACCCGGCGATCCCGTCCGGCCGAGCGGTGTCAGCTCGACGTTGATGTCGCGGAACGCCGCCGAGGCGCTCGCCGTCATGGGCGTCTCGATGTACCCGGGATGCACGATGTTCACGCGGATCCCCCGCGGCCCCAGCTCCATCGCCGCGGTCTTCGTGATGCCTCGCAGCGCCCATTTGCTTGCCGCGTACGCCACCGCGTAGTGGGCCGTGACCGCTGCCGCGGAACCCACGTTGACGATGGATGCGCCGCTCGCCATGAGCGGGGCGAGTGCCTGGATTCCGAGTGCGGGGCCCGTCGCGTTGACCGCGAAGGCCAGCTCGAAGTCCTCCGCAGTCGCTGCCTCGAGCCGGGCGCGCCTCGTTATGCCGGCCGCGTTCACGAGGCCCGCGAGCGCGCCGTCGGTCGCGGCGAGCTCGGCGAGCGACGCCCAGCCCTCCGGGTCGCGCACATCGAGGACAACGCGTCGCACGTTCGACTGCTGGCCGGCATCCGCGGGCCATGCCAGGTCGACGGCAATGACCGGGACGTCGCCCTCGAGGAGCCGCTCGACGACGGCCGCGCCGATGCCGGAAGCGGCCCCCGTCACGACGACGGCTGCGGCGAACGCACTGGTGGTCTCAGGCACGGGGCTCCTCTCGGCGCGCGGCTCTGCGCATCCACCTCAACTCAAGCAGGGAGCGCGGCAGGCGGACAGCGGCAATCGCTGATCCGGCCCATCCGCTCCCTGGATGCGACGGCGGCGGCAAGCACCGGGCCCGCTTCGGGCTGAGCGCCAACCTCGGGCTGGCCGAGCAGTCTCGGGCTGGAGAAATCACTTCGTTCTGGAGACGTTCCCAGAACGAAGTGACTTTTCCATCCCGAGACAGAAGTGGGAGCGGGGGAGGAGGCACGGAGTCGAGGTGGAGAGTCGAGGTGGAGGTGGAGAGTCGAGGTCGAAATCAGACGGAGGGAGAGGCCTGCTGCAATAGGCGTACTGCAGGGTTGGCGAGCCCCTGAAACAAGACCCCCCTGGGACCGCCCCCCTCCCCCGTACGAGCCTCCCCAATCTCGGGATGGGGAAATCACTTCGTGCTGGAGACGTTCCCAGAACGAAGTGACTTTTCCATCCCGAGAGGTGGGTGGGGGCCAGGTCGGCAAGGCGGGGCCAGGCCAGGTCGGCAGGGCAGGGCAGGGCAGGCCAGGGCAGGGCAGGGCAGGGCGGCAGAGCGGCGCCCCGCCAGTGCCCGCCCAGCGCCGCTACACGCGCTCGAAGACGGCGGCGAGGGCTTGGCCTCCGCCGATGCACATGGTCTCGAGGGCGAGGCTGGCGTCGAGGGCGGGCAGCTCGTTCGCGAGGGTCGCGAGCATGCGGATTCCGGTGGCGCCGATGGGGTGGCCGATGGAGATGCCGGAGCCGCGCGGGTTGAGGCGCGGGTCTTCGGCGTCGATGCCCCAGTCGGCGAGGCACGCGAGCACCTGCACGGCGAAGGCCTCGTTAAGTTCGATCACGTCGAGGTCCGCCAGGCCGATGCCGGCACGCGAGAGGGCAAGCGAGGTCGCCGGCACCGGCGCGACGCCGAACAGGCGCGGGTCGTTGCCCGCTACAGCCCACGAAACCAGCCGAACCGAAGGCGTGAGGCCGAGCGCAGCCGCCCGCTCTGGGGTCGTCACGATGCAGGCGGCGGCCGCGTCGTTCTGTCCGCTCGAGTTGCCGGCCGTCACGGTGGATGCTGGGTCCTTCTTCCCGAGGATCGGCCGCAGGCGGGCGAGGGCCTCGAGCGACGAGTCGGCGCGCGGATGCTCGTCCCGGTCGACGAGCACGTCGCCCTTGCGGCCTGGCACGGTGACGGGCACGAGCTCGGCGTCGAACGCGCCGGATTCCTGCGCGGCGACGGCGCGCTGGTGCGACTGCAGGGCGAAGCGGTCCTGTGCCTCACGGCTGATGCCGTACTCGGAACGCAGTAGCTCGGCGCTGCCCACGTTGCCGTCGGGGCTCGGGTAGTTGACGCCGCCGACGGTCTCCCGGCCGCGGGCCAGAGCGTCGTGGAGCATGAGGCCGGCGGGCGGGGTGCCGCGGCGTCCCTGCTCCGTATAGAGGGGAGCGTTCGACATCGACTCTGCGCCGAGGGCGACGACCACGTCGGCGACCCCCGTCTGCACCTCCATCGCCGCATTCATGACGGCCTGCAGCCCCGAGCCGCACCGGCGGTCGAGCTGGTACCCCGTCGTGGTGATGGGGAAGCCCGCATCCAGTGCCGCCACCCGCCCGAAGGCCGGCGACTCCATGGAGGGGTACCCCTGCGCGCCGATGACGGAGTCGACGGCGGTGACGTCGAGCCCGCTGCGCGCGACGAGCGCCTCGAGCACGGTGACGCCGAGCGCCCGCGCATCGAGCGGGGCGAGCGAGCCGCCGAGCCGCCCGACGGGCGTGCGGAGCGGTGAGCAGATGACCACTTCGCGGAGCTCGGTCATGCCGAGACCTCCTGCAGCGAATCGGCGACCGTGAAGGCGGCCCCGGTTGCATCCCGAACCTCGTCGACCGTCACGCCGGGCGCGAGCTCGACGAGCACGAGTCCGGAGTCCGTCACGTCGAGGACGGCCAGGTCGGTGATGATGCGGTCGATGCAGCCCTTGCCGGTGAGGGGCAGAGTGCACTGCTCGACGATCTTCGGCGAGCCGTCCTTCGCGACGTGCTCCATGACGACGAGCACGTGCTCGGCGCCGTTGACGAGGTCCATGGCCCCGCCCATGCCCTTGACCATCTTGCCGGGCACGGCCCAGTTGGCGATGTCGCCCTGGGCGGAGACCTGCATGGCACCGAGGACGGCGTTGGTGACGCGGCCGCCTCGGATCATGCCGAAGCTCGCGGCCGAGTCGAAGAAGGACGCGCCGGGCAGCACGGTGACGGTCTCCTTGCCGGCGTTGATGAGCTTCGGGTCTGCCTCTCCCTCCCACGGGTACGGGCCGACGCCGAGGATGCCGTTCTCGGAGTGCAGCACCACCTCGATGCCGTCGTCGATGTAGTTCGGGATGAGCGTCGGCAGCCCGATGCCGAGGTTCACGTACGAGCCGTCCCTGAGTTCCTTGGCGGCGCGGGCGGCCATCTCGTTCCTGGTCAGCGGCATCAGGCGTGTCCCCTCGAGTCGGTGGATGCGGTCGTTGCGGCGGCTTCGCGCGGCCGGACGGTGGTCTTCTCGATGGGCAGCTCACCGGACTGCTCCGGCGTGAGCACGACGACCCGGTCGACGTAGATGCCGGGCAGGTGGATCTCGTCGGGGTCGAGCTCGCCTGGCTCGACGAGTCGGTCGACCTCGGCGATCGTGATGCGCCCGGCCATGCCGGCGAGGGGGTTGAAGTTGCGGGTCGACTTCTCGAAGCGCAGGTTGCCGTGGCGGTCGCCGACGGCGGCTCGCACGAGCCCGAAGTCGGTGCTGATGGCGGTCTCGAGCACGTACTCCTTGGCGGCCCCGAACACGTCGAAGGGGCGCTGCTCCTTGGGGTCGCTGACGAGGTCGACGGTGCCGTCGGAGTTGTAGCGGATGGGCATCCCGCCCTCGGAGACCATGGTGCCGGCTCCGGTCGCCGTGTAGAAGGCGGGGACCCCGACGCCGCCAGCGCGCAGGCGCTCGGCGAGGGTGCCCTGCGGGGTGAGCTCGACCTCGATCTCGCCGGACAGGTACTGGCGCGCGAACTCCTTGTTCTCGCCGATGTAGCTCGCGATGACGCGGCGGATGCGCCCTTCGGAGAGCAGCTCGCCGAGGCCCCAGCCGTCGACGCCGCAGTTGTTGGAGACGACCTCGAGGCCGTCGACGCCGAGCGCCTGGATGGCGCGGATGAGGGTGATGGGCACGCCGGACAGGCCGAATCCCCCGACCGCGAGCGATGCACCCGCCGGGATGTCGGCGACGGCGTCGGCCGCCGAAGCGTAGGTCTTATCCACGTTCTGCTCCTTCGTTGGGGCTGGATTCTGGGGATTCTGCGGTGTCTGCGGTACTGGCGGCGTCGAGGTCCGCGAAGACCTCCTTGGCGATGCCGAGGGCTCCGTTGGCGGGAGGCAGCCCGGCGTAGAGCGCGGTGTGCAGGATGACTTCGGCGATCTCGGCGCGCGTGAGGCCGTTGGTGAGGGCGGCGCGCACGTGCATCCGGATCTCTGCCTCGTGCGATCCGGTGACGAGGCTCGCGAGCGTCGCGATGGACCGCTCGCGGCGGGACAGCTCGTCGCGCGCCCAGATCTCGCCCCACGCGTAGCGGGTGATGAAGTCCTGGAACGGCGCGGTCTCTGCAGTCGTTCCGGCAACGGCGCGGTCGACGTGCGCGTCACCGAGCACCTCGCGGCGCACGCGCATGCCCTGCTCGTGCGCGCTCGTCGCGCCGGGCTGCGCCGGCGACGCTGATGCGCGCAGGTGCGTCGTGAGGAGGCGGGCCGCGGCGTCCGGGTCTTCGAGCGCGGCGAGGTGGGCGGTGCCGGCGATGGTCGAGTGGTAGCCGTTCGGGATGCGCTCGGTGAGCGTCTGCATGGCTTCCGGTGTCGTGACGGCGTCGTGTTCGCCGCTCACGACGAGCACGGGTGCGCGGAGCGAGCCGAGCGATGCGGTGCGGTCGAAGGCGGCGAGCGCCTCGTTGCAGCGTGCGTAGGACTCGTCGTCGATGTCGATGAGCGTCGAGAGTGATCGCGCGGCGGGAGAGAGCGGGTGCTGTTCGAGGAAGCCGGGCGCGAACCACCGTTCGGCGCTGCCCGTGACGAGCGACGCAGTGCCGGATGCGCGCACCGCGGCGGCCCGCTGCTCCCATCCCTCGGTGGTGCCGATCTTGGAGTCGGTGCAGAAGAGCGCGAGGCTCTTGACGCGTTCGGGGTGCGCGAGGGCCAGCTCAAGGGCGATGGCCCCGCCGAGGGAGAGCCCCGCGAGGTGGAATGCGCCGCCGCCGGCTTCTTCGACGACCCCGAGCACCGCATCCGCGAGCTCGGCGATCGTGAATGGCTCGGCGACGGCGGGGCTGGAGCCGTGGCCGGGGAGGTCGACGCGCAGGATGCGGAGCGTGCTGCCGGGCGACGAGGCGCGCAGAGCTTCGACGGTGCCGTCCCAGAGCGCCATCGTGGTGCCAAGCGATGGGAGCAGCACCAGCAGTTCGTTCTGGGCTGCGGGCTGCGTGCCGGGGGCGAAGGCGCCCCTGAGCCGTGGGATCGTCATGCCGTCTCCTCGCTGTTCGTGCTGTCGCCTGCGTCGCTGTTGGCGTGGCTGCCGCCGCCCAAGCCGGTGTCGGTGTCGCTTTCTGTGTCGCGATCCTGGCTGGCGTCCTGGTAGAGGAACCGGCTGATGGCGGCGTTCACGACGCGGTTCGCGGCCTGCAGCGTGACCTGGTCGGCGCCCGCGACGGCGGAGTCGGCGAGGTGATGCCGCGCCGTCTCCCGCTCGACGGTGACGCGGTCGAGGGAAGCAGCGAGGCGTCGCGCAGACACGCTGGCGAGCTCGAGGAGGCGGCGCAGCGCATCCCATTCGGCGTGCCATTCGCCGGCCGGCCGTTCGTCCTGGGAGATGGCGGCCGCGGCGACGGTCGCGAGGAGGCCGGGCGCCTGGAGGGCGTTCGAGACGACGACGATGGGGGCGACAGGGTTCTGCTTGTGGGGCATCGCCGATGAGGCGCCGCCGCCGGCGAGCGACAGTTCGCCGACGCGTTCGCCGGAGGAGGTGACGAGGTCGCGTCCGATGCGCCCGAGGGCTGTGCACACGGCCGTCGCGGCACTCGCGACGGCGAGCACCGGGGTGCGCTCGGCGTGCCAGGAGCGGCGGGGGTCGTCGAGGCCGAGGCCCGCAGCGAGGTGCGCCCGCAGGATGCTCGTGGTCTGCGCGCCAGACCCGAGCCGGTCGGCTGCCTCACCGGTTCCGACGGCACCGCCGAACTGCACGGGGTAGTCGAGGGCGTCGATGGCCGCGATGGCGGAGGTGACGCCGTCGAGCCAGCCCGCGAACTGCACGCCGAGTGTGCTCGCGGCGGCCTGCCGGCCCAGCGTGTAGGCGACGCGGGGTGAGCGGCGTTCGGCGTCGGCGAGGCCTTGGAGGCGGGTGCCGGTCGCGGCGAGGTCGGCGCGCACGGCGGCGAGCGCGTCGCGCGCGTGCAGCATGCTGGCGGAGTCGACGATGTCCTGGCTCGTCGCGCCGGCGTGCAGGCGCGGGGCCTCGACGCCGGCGGTCGCGAGGGAGGCGCGCAGCTGGCGCACGAGCTCCGGAACCATCACGCCGTCCGACTCGAGGCCGTCGCGCAGCGCGTCGGCATCGAGGTCGGCGGTCTCGACGGCTCGTGCGGATGCGGTGGCGTCCTTCGTCTCGAGCGCCGCCCACGCGAGCAGCAGCTCGGCCTCGACGCGGAGCATGCCGCGCACGAGCGAGCCCTGTTCGTCCCCACCTTCCCGGCGCACGGTCACAGCTCCTGGCCGAAGTCGAAGAAGACCGTCTCGCCGTCGCCCTGGAGGCGGATGTCGAAGCGGTAACTGCCGTGTGCATCCGGGGTCGCGATAAGGGTGGCGCGGCGCTCGGGGGCCAGGCCGGCGAGCACGGCGTCTGCCTCGTTCTCTGCGGGCTGATCGCCGAAGTAGGCGCGCGTGAAGAGGTGGTGGAGGAGGCCCCGCGCGAAGATCGTGACGAGCAGGTAGGGGGCGGCTCCCGCATCCCGTCGCCCTGGCTTGATGGTCGTGAACGAGTAGTGGCCGTCGCGGTCGGCCGGTGCGCGGCCGAAGCCCGTGAACGTGTAGCCGTCGCGTTCGAGGCTGCCGCGCTGCGCGACCGGCTGGCCGTCGGCGTCGAGCCCCCACAGCTCGAGAATGGCATCCGGAACCGTCTCGCCTGCACCGTCGGTGACGGTGCCGTGGAGGCGGATCGCGTCCGGGCGCCAGGGGGCGGCGATCTCGCCGCCGCGCTCGTAGGGCAGGGCGTAGCCGTAGAAGGGGCCGACGGTCTGCGACGGCGTCTGGCCGAGCGGTACCGCCTCAGTGGTGGTGGGTTCAGGCATGGTCGGTGTCCTCCGGTTCCATCCACGTGGACTTCGAGCCGGTGAGCACGATGTCCCACTTGTAGCCGATCGCCCACTCGTGCTCGCTGACATCGTGGTCGTAGTTCGCGACGAGTCTTGCGCGTGCGGCTGGGTCGACGATGGACTGGTAGATGGGGTCGAGCGCGAAGAGCGGGTCGCCGGGGAAGTACATCTGCGTGATGAGGCGCTGCGTGAACTGCGTGCCGAACAGCGAGAAGTGGATGTGCGCGGGGCGCCACGCGTTGCGGTGGTTCTTCCACGGGTAGGCACCCGGCTTGATGGTGGTGAGCCGGTACTCGCCGTCGTCGCCCGTGATGATGCGGCCGACGCCCGTGAAGTTCGGGTCGAGCGGGGCGGGGTGCTGGTCGCGCTTGTGCACGTAGCGTCCGGCGGCGTTCGCCTGCCAGATCTCGACGAGCTGGCCACGCACGGGGCGGCCTTCGCCGTCGAGGATGCGGCCGGAGACGATGATGCGCTCGCCGATGGGTTCGCCGTTGTGCTGGATCGTGAGGTCTGATTCCTCAGCGGCGACGTCGGTGTGTCCGAACGCGGGAGAGACGAGTTCGATCTCCTCGGGGTCGGCGCGCACGAGCTCGTGCGTGGGGTGGCGCAGTGCGACGGAGCGGTAGGGCGCGAAGTCGCGCAGCGGGTGGCTGCGGGTGTCGTCGGCGTGCGCGGTGTGCATGTCGGCGATCTGCTGCGAGATGTGCGCCTGGGTGACCAGCGAGTCGACGGGGCCGTCGAGCTGCTCTGGCTGTTCCTGCGGGGCGCTCATCGTGCATCCACGAACGGGAGGCCGGCGTACTGCTCGGCGAGGCTGACCTGGGCGGCGTGCGAGGAGGTGACGTAGCGGATCTGCCCGAGCTGGCGTTGGAAGTCGAAGGCGCTCTGCTCGGCGGATCCGTCGGCGGGGTGCACGTGGAGCATGTCGGTCATCCACTGCGAGAAGTGCTGCACCTTCCACTGCCGGTCGAGTGCTTTGTCGCTGTACTGCTCGAGGCCCGTGTCGTCGCCCGCGTAGTGGGCTTGGAGGGCTTCTGCGAGGAGGGCGACGTCGGCGATGGCCGAGTTGAGGCCTTTCGCGCCGGTCGGGGGCACGATGTGGCCGGCGTCGCCGACGAGGTAGAGGCGCCCGTAGTTGAGGGTGGAGACGACGAAGCTGCGCATGGGCAGGATCGACTTCTCGGTGATGGGGCCTTCGGTGAGGGTCCAGCCCTCGGTGCCGAGGCGCGTCTGGAGGGCTTCCCAGATGCGCTCATCGCTCCAGTTGGCGATGTCGTCGTCGGGGCTGACCTGCAGGTAGAGGCGCGAGACGGTGGTGGAGCGCATGGAGTGCATGGCGAAGCCGTCGCGGTGGAGCGCGTAGATGAGGTCGTCGGTGGAGGGGGCGACGTCGGCGAGGATGCCGAGCCACGCGAAGTCGTAGACGCGTTCGGCGACCTCGAGGGTGCCTTCGGGGAAGGTGCGGCGGCAGACGCCGTGGTAGCCGTCGGCGCCGATGATGTAGTCGCAGTCGAGGGTGATGCGCTCGCCGTTCGGGGCCGTGTAGGCGACGGATGCGCGCTCCCCGTCGATCTGCGCCGATTCAATCTTGGTCGGCTGAACGTCGGTGGCTTCGAAGATGAGCTGCGAGCTGAGCCGCTCGTGTTCGGCGACGAGGTGGTGGACGAGCGCCTGCTGGCCGTAGACGGTGACGGTGCGGCCGGTGAGTTCGGCAAAGTCGATGTGGTGGCGTTCGCCCTCGTGCTGCAGGTAGATGCCGTGGTGGGTGAGGCCGTTGGTCTTGAGGTCGGCGTCGAGGCCGTACTTGCCGAGGAGGTCGACGGAGTCCTGTTCGAGCACGCCGGCGCGGATGCGCCCGAGCACGTAGTCCTTGTCGCGCGCCTCGAGGATGCGGTAGTCGATTCCCGCCTGGCCGAGGATGTGGCCGAGCAGCAGGCCAGCGGGCCCTGCTCCGATGATCGCCACCTGCGTGGACTGGCGTACGCCCGTCGCGGTGCTCTCGCCTGCCTCGGTGCTCTGACCGTGGCTCT
The DNA here is from genome assembly GCF_015351275.1 of Pseudoclavibacter sp. VKM Ac-2867. Taxonomy (NCBI): domain Bacteria; kingdom Bacillati; phylum Actinomycetota; class Actinomycetes; order Micrococcales; family Microbacteriaceae; genus Pseudoclavibacter; species Pseudoclavibacter sp. VKM Ac-2867. Next base: position 256,697 of record NZ_JADKSL010000002.1, on the reverse strand, counting down.
CGTCGCTCGTCATCGAACGCCTCTCGTCGTTGGGAAGGATGAGACGAGTGTGCGGGGCGGGTGGATGCAGTGGGCGGGGGCTTCCGCTGAGTGGAAGGTTTCGAAAATTTATTCGGCGCGCTGTGATGGCCGGGCCAGCGCGCCTGGTATGCGGACTTAGAGTTGTCGCAAAACCGACGGCGGCTACACGAGTCCGTTGATGAAGTTGTGACACATGGTTTTGAGAATCGCGTAGGGCGACCCCATGAGGGAAGCTTGTCAATCGCAGAGCCAAGTGGCCGTGTTTTCGCGGTGCTATCTGCCACCGCTGCTGCACGTAAGCCGGCCCCCCAATGTGCACTCGAATGATCAGGGCGAGCATCAGGTTGTGGATCGCATCGCTTGGTGGCGTGCTGCTGCGAGCGTTCAGTGGCGTCGGAGCTTGCGCGGCTCAGGCGGAGGTCGTGATGACGAGCTTGCCCTGAACCCCCCGGGCTTCGAGCGCGGTGTGAGCTTCGGCGGCGCGAGACAACGAGAATGTCCTGTCTAGCACGGGCCGGAGCTCGCCCCGCTCGACTCGAGTGGTGAGGAGTTCGAGGTCGAGCCGACCAGGGTTGCCGCGGAAGAAACGGATGCGCCTGGAACCGAAGACCCCGCTGGCGGCGATCGCGAGTAGGCCCCGCATCGGGGCGTCCGCGTCGACCGCGATCGAGACCATCCTGCCCCCTGGCGCCAAAAGACGCCGGAAGGAGAAGAGACTGCTCCCGTGCGCATCGAAGACAATGTCGAACGCGCCTAGCTGTGCTGGCGATGTTGCCCGGTAGTCGATCACCGCGTCAGCTCCCAGGTTGCGGACGAACTCCGAGCTCGACGCGCTGGCGAGTGCCGTCACTGTAGCTCCGAGAGACTTCGCGAGCTGCACTGCCACGCTCCCGACACCACCCGCCGCACCGCGCACGAGCACCCGCTCGCCGGGTTGCACCTTGGCGTGATGGACTAGAGCAGTGTGGGCAGTCGTGCCGCCCGCGATGAGTGTCACAGCCTCCTCCGCAGTCAGGTTGCTGGGCGCCCGGGCGATCTGGGTTGCAGGTGTGCTCACCCATTCGGCAAGCGAGCGAGGTCCTCGTCGTGGGTCCACAGCCCCCCACACTCGGTCGCCGATCGATAGACCGTCAAGATCGGCAGCCGCATCGGCCTCGACCAGGGTTCCGACGAAGTCGATACCGAGCTGCTTGGGAAAGCGTCGGCCGGTGGCGAGCGCAAGCTTGCCCGACCTGAGCATCAGGTCGGCACCATTGACCGATGTGGCATCGACTCGCACGACGACATCGCCCGCTCGCGCCACTGGCATCGCTACATGTCTTTCGTGCAACACCTCCGGGCCGCCGTAGCGGTCGAACACGACTGCGCGCATGCTCTTTTCCATCTGGTTCTCCTCATAGCACCCATAAGTGGTGGGGCTTCTCCACTTAGGGCACGGTAGCATAAAGTGGCAATCGCTCACCACTTACTAGCAGCGGGCCGCTGACATGGATCGCGACGAGGAGAGAGGGCGGGGCATGGCACATGCGCCTCGCCGCCTGCGGGCGGATGCAACACGAAACCGGGCACTGATCCTCACCGCTGCGCGCGAGGCGTTCGGCGAGGACGGACTCCACGTTTCCATGGCTGAGATCGCGCGTAGGGCGGGGGTCGGATTCGCGACGGCGCAACGCCGTTTCCCCACAAAGGCGGACCTCATCCGCGAGATTGTTGCCGAGGAGCTCGCCGAGCTACGCGATACTGCAACCGATCCCGATTCGGCAATCCACCCGTGGGAGGTGTTCACCGAGGCGATTCGCGCGTGCGCGGCGCACCAGGCCACGCAGCCCGGACTTGCAGGCGCGATCGCCGACGCGGTGAGCGAAGCGGCCCATACAGATGCCACCGGAGGTATCAGCTCGATCTTCGCCGCCGTCACGCAGCACGCACCCGGCTCCGGTGTCCTGAGTTTGGACATAACCCTGGATGACGTCTTGGCGATCTTGTACGGAAACGCCGGGGTGATTGCTCACTCGCCGGGTTCGGAACAACCTGCATCTGCTCGCTACGTCGAAGTGGCGCTGCGGGGTATCCGTTCCGCACCGACGCAGGGCGTGACGCCACGGGTGGTGCCGTCGTAGACAAGCGCTCAGCTTGAACGCGTCCAGCCCCCCCCACCCCAGAGGTCGTCGATGCCGCCAGCGAAGCCCTCCTCGTCGGCCACTGAGCGGTCCCAGAAGCACGCGATCAAGCGATGCGATCCGTACCCTTCCGCGAATGGTCCATCGCAAGCGTTGCCTCAGGAACGAACGTTCATGAGACGGTTGCCGGTCTTGCGACTGTAATCGGCGATTCGTGTCTCATGGCCCATGTCCGCGATCTATGTAACGGGTGCGGCGTTCGCGTTACAGTGAGGCATGGCATTAGTCGGGTACGCGCGCGTTTCGACTCGGGATCAGCATCCCGAGGGGCAGACCGACGTGCTCGAGGCGGCCGGCTGCGAGAAGATCTTCGTCGAGCATGCATCGGGGACGCTCGCGAAGCGGCCGGCGTTGACGGACGCGCTGTCGTATCTGCGGGACGGTGACACGCTCGTGGTAACGAAGCTCGATCGGCTCGGCCGGTCGGTGCGGAACCTCAAGCAGGTCGCTGATGAGCTGCAGCAGCGCGGCATTGGATTGAAGGCCCTGTCTCAGGGGATCGATACGACGACTCCCGGTGGTCGGTTGTTCTTCCATATGCTCGCGGCGATCGCGGAGTTCGAGCATGACCTCATCGTGGAGCGCACCCACGACGGTCTCGCGGCAGCTCGCGCTCGTGGGCGTAAGGGTGGGCCGAAGTTCAAGATGACGCCCACGAAGGTCCGGCAGGCCCGGGCCATGTACGACGAGGGTGGGCACACGGTCCAAGAGATCGCGGACACGTTTGGGGTGTCCCGGCCGACGATCTACCGGCATCTGGGCGATCATCTCGAGCGCGGCTGATCGAGCATTCCGAGCGCATCTCTGCGGACGGGGCATGCGGCTGAGCTCGTGGGCCGCCGCTACGGCGGTGCCCTCACGAGAGCGTGGAGCACCCAGGTCGGCGCCAGTGTCGCCGTTGGCGCCCTGCGACGGTGGGTGGCACGAGAAGCACCGTTATCGGTCGGTGATCAACGCGACCGTCACGACGAATACCTCAGCGAACTCCAGACGACCACTCCCCCACCCGGGTGTCTCACCAGGTTCGACGCGAAACCCTAGAGTTCTGAGAATCAGAGGACCCAGGGGTCGGCTGGATGTATTCGCTCGTCGACGAGCGTGATGATCCACCCGGTCAGATTCTCGTCACCTTCGTGCGCTTGGAGAGTGTCGGGCCCGTACCAGCCAGTCGCACCTGCCGGAGGGTCGTGCTTCGCCAGTTCGCGTTGCTCGTGTTCTCGTTGAGGGTTTCGCGTGTTCCGTGTTGTAAGAACTTCCTCGAGATGTGATGATCCGGGTTCCGGGCGAAGGATCTGCTCTCGAGCGCCTGTCAGGGCGAGTCTGACGTAGACAGCGCTTATCGATGCAACGGTTCCAAGGATCGACCATGGCGACGTACTGCGTAGCGGAGCGTACTGGTCGAAGTGCCAACAGATTTCGTCGAGTTCGTTGCCGTAGTACTGCCAGGTCGCCTTCTCGGCTAGGCGTTCGATTCTGTCGCCAACTGCGATTATCTCGCCGTCTTCTTCGAGTTCTGTCACGCTGCACGCCACTCGGATCATGAGAACAGGGTCCCACGTCAGCTGTCAGATCGGCCGGTCAAGGCATCGCCCCTCCTCGGTCGAGGTCTCGGGCGGAGATACCTGCCAGTGAGACATAGCAAAACCCACGGGATACGAGACGCTCGGTCGTGTCGCAGAGCGGCACCTGGCGGGCATCCCAATAACTTTGCAGGCGCTGCGACGCGGCAAAGGTCGAGGCGTACTTTGGCCGAGCGCCTTGCGGACATGTGCGTCGTGTGGCGTGGCTTGGTGAACCACTGATCGGTTAGCGCGAAACTGGCTGTGGCTGGGAGGCGCTGGCGCCATCCGGAACCACCGCAGCCTGACGACGGGCCCTGACGAGACCAGCCACGATCGCGATCACAACCAAGGCGACATCCAGCGCCCCGTACACGACCGCGGTGGGTTCGAGACCGAAGCGCTCGACGGCGAGGCCCGCCACCAGCGCCGGGACGCTGAAAGCGATATAGCTGACGATGTACATCGTCGAGAAAACTTGTCCACGCTCCGCATCCGGAGCTGCCTCACCCAGCGCGCCGACGGCGAGGCGGAAGGTCGCACCGAAACCGAGACCCGCGATCGCCGAACCGGCGATATACAGCGGCGTATCGGCCATGACGAGTGCCGCGATCGTGATCAGCACCCCGAGAATCAGTGCTCCGTAGCCGAACAGTGTGCCCAGGCGCGGGGGGAGAAATGCCGAGATAGCCGTGCCGACCGTACCGGCGACGAAGAAGACCCCGAGCACGAGGCCGATGGTGAAGTGGCTCTGCACGCCGAGTACGGTGCCGAGGATTGACGACCCGAGTGACAGGCAAAGGCCGCCTAGGGCCCAGGTCGCGGCGATCGACGGGACAAGGGCGAAGAAGATGCTTCTTGCGGCGGGAGGAAGCCCGATGCTCGGCAGGAGCGACCGCCAGATCGAGCGGGGTGTGGGGCTGTCTGGCCGGACGCGTTCTGGAACCAGCCAGATGAGAGCGGCGATGACCAGATAGCTGACAGCCAGGATCCAGAACACCAGCTGCCGAGGGAAGGGCGCGAATTCGACTAACGCGCCGGCGAGCACGGCTCCGAACGCGATTCCCAATGACGGGACCGCGCTGCTGACCAGCGAACCGGAGCGGGCGCTCGGCGCTTTGTCGATGATCATCGCCGTGAAGGTGCCGGTGGCGGCGCCGACCGCGAAGCCCTGCACGAGTCGCGCCGCTACCAGAGCGCCCGTACTGTCGGCCGTTGCGAAGAGAACCATGCCGAGGGTCAGCAGAACAAGAGAGGCCGACGCCACGGGGCGACGCCCGATCCGGTCGCTCAGCGAACCGACCGTGAGCAGAGCGACGAGCAACGCGACGACGTAGGCCGCGAAGATGACCGTCAAGGTGAACGATGAGAAGCCCCAGAGCTGCTGGTAGACGGGGTAGAGCGGAGACGGAGCCGATGCTGCGGTCAGCGTCGCCGCACCGGCGAGGCCAGCGAGCGCAAATGAGATGGGGCGTGAGAGCACGATACCTCCGTCGTAAAGCAACGATCTTTGCTTTAAACATAGGCGTCGGTGTTGGTTATAGCAAATTTCTTTGCGATAATCTGATCATGTCATCTGTTGCAGCGTCGACCCGGCCCGGTGGCCGGAGCGCGAGAGTTCTCAACGCGATCTACACCGCCGTCGGCGAGCTCGTCGGTGAAAGAACAGAGAGGATCACCTTTCCGCTCATCGCCGAGCGCGCAGGAGTCAACCCGACCACGCTGTATCGCCGATGGGACGACGTCGACGCTCTGCTCGAAGAGGTCTCCGTCGCGGCGCTGACGCGAGAGGGTGACCAGATTCCCGACACAGGCGCCCTCGAGACGGATCTCACGGAGTGGGCACTCATCATCACCAAGGACATCGCACGGCCACACCGCACACGGTATCTGCGAGCGATGGTGGCAGCGCGCGCTGAGATCGTCTCGAGTTGCCCCGTGATGGAGCGGCGGCGCGACCAGGCAGCGGAGATGGTGCGTCGGGCATCAGGGCGTGGACAAGCAGCGCCGACCGTCGGGCAGATCCTTGACCACATCGTCGCACCGCTCTATCACCATGTCGTCTTCGCCCTTCCTGTCGACGAGGAATATGCGCGGCTCCTCGTTCGCGACGTGCTCTTGATGGTGCGCTGAGTCCGAGTCGGGGTTGCCTAGCTTTTCCCAGTGGTCATGCCTCCGCCTCAGCGTCGGCGCCTGAGATGCCGTCGTGAGACGCCGCGAAACCCATGGGTCTCGCAATGCCGCCTCTGTTGCGGAGCGACTTCGATTCGCGGTCCGGAAGCGGTTGTTCAGGCAGTCGGTCGGACGCGCCGCCCGCCAGGCCGGCGAACACGATCACGTAGTCGATGCACGGCGTGAGCAGCACCAGCAGCACTCCGAACAGCAACGCGGGCTCGTCCGCCACGAACCTCGACAGTCCAAAGGCGACGAGTGGCACGATCACGAAGTTCACGACCCCCACGGCCCCGAGGAAGCAGCCATCGCGAAGTGACCTCCCGATGGCAGCGAACGGGACGCCCAGGAACGTCGCGAACAGCAGCAGCGCGAGCACCGGTTCGATCGCGAGTTCGAGATGGTGCACCCCGGGCACGAGGAGGCCGAGCGCGCCGCCAGCGGCGATTGCCGCGAGGTACAAGGCGATCTGGCGGCGCTCCAGGACTGCGACGAGGCGCGTCACGAGACGGGGTTCGAGGTGAAGTTGATGGGCACGGCTTGACGGTAAACGTTCGTCCCGCTCGAAGGTCAAGCCCGTTCCGCGCTCGTAAGCTCCCGGCATGCGTATCTCTGAGGTCAGCAGGCGGAGCGGGATCAGCGCGACCGCGCTGCGCTACTACGAGTAGCATCGGCCTCGTCACACCCCACCGCTCCAGCAACGGCTACCGGGACTACGACGCCGCCACCCTGCACCGACTCGATCTCATCGAAGCGAGCAAAGAGCTCGGACTCCCCCCTCGCTGACATCAGCAGACACCTCGCTTCCCTGGAGGTCGACTCCTGCACCGACGTGCGCGAGCAGCTTCGGCCACTCCTCGCTGAACGTGTACGACAGATCGATGAGAAACGGGCACGGCTGGACGAGCTCCGAGAACGACTCACGGCTGCAAATCACGGCCTTGCCGACTGTCCTGACCGCGACGACAGGTGCTCCACGGAGTGCATCTTCCGCACTTACAACGAGAGGGCTGGAATCTGCTCCACCGTCCCGGAGCGAGACGTCTCAAGTTCATGGGTTTCCGGATGGCCCGCTTGGGGCAGGCAAGTGCTTTCTATGGATTCTGGTTATTGAGCCTGGGGGCGGTCGTCTCTTCGCTGCTCACGTCGAAGTCCGCTCCAGGCCATCTGCACGCAGATGGCGGCGAGGAGCACGGAGAAGGCGATGTTTGCGATGAAGGGTGAGAGTGTCGCGGCCAGGATCGCTCCGAAGGGTGACGCGGCGCTGGCAGCGATGCCAAGTGCCGCCGCCGCCCGCAGATCGACGTTCTTGCGCATCGTGTTCCCGATCGTGCCGGAGACAGCGCCCGGGATCATCATGAACAATGAAGCGCCTTTCGCGGTGAGATCGCTGGCCGCGAAAGCGAGCATCAGGATCGGGACGACAACTACCCCGCCGCCGACGCCCAGCAGGCCAGAGAGAACGCCGGCGAAGGCGCCGGTAACTATGAGCAGCACCACAGCCAAGAGGTCGAGGTGGATCTCGGTGCCGCGATTCGGAATGACGAACCACAAGCTCACTGCCACGACAGCAAGGAAAATGATGAACGACCAGGTAAGGGCCCGCGTCGGAAGCCTGCTCAGCAGGTAGCTTCCGAGTTGCGCGCCCACCGCAGCGCCGACAGCGAGGCAGAGCGCCATGCCTAGGTCGAGTTGCCCTTGAGCTGCGTAGCTCACGCTTCCGACCACGGCCGTTGGCAAGATGGCTGCCACCGATGTGCCCGCTGCGCGGCGTCGATCAAAGTGCAGGAGGGCGACGAGTGCGGGTACGAGGATGATCCCCCCTCCCACGCCGAAGGTGCCCGAAAGCACCCCGGTGAGGAGACCGAGGCAGCACAAGATGAGGATGCCCGGGCGTGGCTCATGGGACATGACGGAGGTGTCGCCTTCCTGCCAAGAGGCGGCGGTCGGGCCGCAGCCGCGGCGGTTTCCCCATCCGCGGCTGCAACCTCGTCGAACTAGTGGGTTGTCGCCTGCAGGTGCGCAGCGGGTTCGATGGCAACCTGTGTCACATCTCCGCCACCGCGGGCACGCCTGACGGCCTCGGCAATTACGAGCACGAGCAGGTTCGGAGCAAGGGCGATGAGACCAGAGTCCCAGCTTCCGAGGGGAATCTCCGCGAAGGTGATCACCGCGACCGTGAGGGAGCCGGTGATGATGCTGAGCCCAACGGGCCACGCACCAACTCTCACTCGCCTCGCCAACGCGATGGCGACCGCGGGGGCGAACTGCGTCGTGCAACCGTAGGTCAGCAGGAGGAGGGCACCGATGTCAGAACGAACGAGACCGAAGGCCAGCGCCAAGCCAATCGCGACGACGATCACCAGGTAGTTCACTGTCATCTGTCGTGCGGGGCGCAGCGTGCCGATGACGTTGCGGGTGATGAGCGTGGATATGCCCATGACGATCGCGGAAGCGGGAACCATGGCGGCTGATGCACCTGCGATCGCGACGACACCGACAAGCCAGTCAGGAAGGATCTCGCCGGACATCGTCAGCAGCACAGTGTTTCCGGTCGTCCCCTCCGGCAGCACGAGGACTGCTGCGAGCCCGACGGTGATCGGCAGGAACAGGACAAGCTGGTAGATCGGCAGCCATTTCGCGTTGCTGCGCAGAACTTCCCCGCTCTTGGCAGCGAGAACGGGCGGCCACAGGTGAGGAAGCGTGTTGAAGCTGGATCCGATCACCGTGACAAGCGTCGCGGTGACGAAGAACACCGGGTCGTACCCGTCCACCTGCATCGTGAGGAGCGTTGGGGCTTCTGTAGCAATTCTCGCGAAGATGCCCGGGATCCCGTTGAAGGAGATCGCGAGGCCCGTCGCGATGACGACCATAGCCACGACCATCAGGATGTCCTTCAGGATTGCGACGCGAGCGATGCCCTTGATCCCTGACCAGGCGACGAAGATGGCGACGAGGATGCTCGCGATCACCATGCTGAGCCCGCGCGCACTCGTGCTTCCGGTTGCGAGCTCGACGATGAGGCCGAGACCGGTGATCTGCAGTTGCAGGTACGGGATGAGGGCGAGTGCTCCGATGAGCGCGACAACCCGGCCAAGCCAGCGGCTCCGGAATCGATCCTCGAAGAAATCACCCATGGTGAGGTAGCCGCGGCGCTGACCGAGCTCACGAATTCTGGGCGTGACGAAGTACAGACCGAGCCAGGAGATGGTCAGGTACGCGATCGCGAACGTCGAACTGACTCCACCCGCGAAGGCGATCCCCGCCAAGCCCAGGTAGCTGAAGGTCGTCAGCGATTCCCCGGCTTGAAGGAACCACGATGTCCACTTCGGGTTGCTTCGCTCGCCGACTGTCCAATTGCTCATGCTCTTCTGACGGCGACGGCTGGCGAGGCCGAGGCCACCGATGGCGATGATCCCACCGATGATCATGACGGTGACGATCATCGGACCCCCTCCGCTTCCTCGGCGGCGATGCGGGTGGCTCGAATCTGTTCGATCTGCTGGGTGGCGAAGCGGTCTGCTTCTTGGGCATCCGCTTCCGCTCCGCCAGCCCGCTTGTACAGCACTTCTACGATCTGCAGGGCGGCAACCGAGAGGAGCACCATCAACGCACTCCAGACGAGCACAGCAGGCAGCCCGAACCACAGGGTCGGCTCGACGGCGAATGGAAGGAAGGGTATTGCGAAGAACCCGAGGGCTGGAACGCTGACGATCGCGAACCTCCCGGGAGTGAAAAGTCTTGGGGTCATGATGCTCCTTGCAGCCTCGGTGATGCGTTTAGAGGGTCGGTTTGTGGGACGAGTAGCCGGTGAGCGACTCGAAGGTCCTGGCAGTTCCGAGCAATCGCGCATCGGAACCGAATGCGCTCACCATCTGCACGCCAATCGGGAGACCGTCGTCAGTGAAGCCGGCGGGCAGAGAAAGCGCGGGGGTCCCGAGCATCGTGATCATGGTGGCGGCTCGCATCCAGTCGAGGTAGGTGTCCTGGGCCTCTCCGGCAACTGACCGCGGATAGTCCCAGTCGATCGGGAACGGTGCCGTGGTCGCAGCCGGGGCGAGCAGGACGTCGTACTCGGTGAGGAATCGAGTGGCTTCACGCATGAGCTGACTCTGGCGTTCCTGGGCCCGCATGATGTCTCGTCCGCTGAGTGTGCGACCAAGACGAATGTTCCAGGTGAGGAGTTCGTTGAAATCCTCCGGATCGGCATCGGCGGCCTCGCCCCACTCTGACTCGAACTCAGCGGCGCGCAACTTCATGAATGCCTCCGTCGCACCGTCGAGCTCGGGACTCGCCAGCGACACGTGCGCTCCGTTGTCGTCGAGCAGGGCGACCATCGATTCGAGCACACGCAACACATCAGGTTCGACGGGGATACGCCCCCCGAGATCCGGCGCCCAGGCGACTCGCAAGCCCACCAAAGGCACATGCCTTCCGGGCTCGCCCAGCTGAGGCGCAGCGACGGGAGTACGAGTATGAGGACGGCCGATGACAGAAAGCAGAAGTTCTACGTCGTCAACTGTTCGCCCCATCGGTCCCACCGTGGTCAGGGGCGTGAGGAAGTTCGAGGCTTCACTTGGGGGTACCAAGCCTGGAGATGGGCGCAAGCCGACGACATTGCAGAACGATGCTGGATTCCGTAGCGACCCGCCCATGTCGCTGCCGTCCGCAAGCGCAACCTGCCTTGCTGCGAGCGCGGCAGCTGCCCCACCACTGCTCCCACCAGCAGAACGGTCAAGCGCGTAGGGGTTCCGTGTCGCGCCGAAGACTCGGTTGACGCTGTGTGAACCGGCGGCGTACTCCGGCACGTTCGTCTTGCCGATGACAATGGCACCTGCTGCGCGCATCCGCTCCACGTGGAGGGCGTCGTGGTCAGGGACATGCTCGGAGTGCCTGACGGACCCGTACGTGGTGCGGAGCCCGCCTGTCGTATGGGTGTCCTTGATCCCAACGGGGAGGCCGAAGAGGGGAAGGTCTGCACTAGGCCCGTGAGCATCGAGCTCACGGGCTCGGGCAAGTGCGCCCTCAGCATCGACGGTGACCACGGCGTTGACGACCGACGATCGTTCGATCTGCGCCAGGCACGCGGACACCGCGTCCACCGCTGAAGCTTCTCGCCGATCGAGCGCGGCGCGGAGTTCAACGGCGGAGAGGTCGACCAAGGCGTCCATGATTTCCAATCGGTGAGATTTTCCCTGAATGTCAGGGAGTCAACCACAGATTGTTATATCTGCCAAGAGTTATGCAGATTTTTACACTTTCGGCCTAGATGACCGGAACGCTGTGCCCGCTTCGCTTATAGACGCGCGTCACCAGCGACGCGCGAAGCGAACGAACGTCGGCGGTCCACGGCCCGGTGAGCATCGCTCGAAGCCTCGGCAGATCCCCCGAGTTCACGTGGGCGACCAGCGAATACTCTCCGAGCACTTGCGCCACGTAGCGAACTTCCGGGACGGCGGCCAGCTTCGCGCCGATGTCGTCGGCATGAATTGGTGAGCACGCGATGCGCAGGCAAGCCTCGACTGGGAAGCCGAGACACCGCGGGTCCACGAGCGCGCGAATCGCGACCGCCCCGCGTGACTGAAGCTCGTTCAGGCGGCGCCGCGCAGTCGGCTCCGTGATACCAGCCCGAGCAGCGAGCTCCGCGACCGACGCTCGCCCGTCAACTTCGAGCGCATCGACGATAGCTTGGTCCGGCGCTCCAAGCTGTTCGGATTCAGCCGTGGACTCCTCAGGGGCCTGAGGGCCGGCCAAGCGCTTCGACTCCTGCTCAACGAGCAGGCCAGGGCGCCATTGTGCGTTTGTCTTGAAGTATCGCAAGACCGGTGTGGCCGAGATCTCCTGAACACCCTCGAATGAGGGGATCACGTGCAGAGTCATCGTCGCGAGATCGAAGGACTTCTCATGCACCTCCACCAGCAGGCTCGAGGGGTTTGCGAGCACCAGGAGGTAGACGACCCCTGGGTGCTCCGCGAGCTCTCTTGCGAGTGCTTCGATACGGTTCGGCGCGCAAGTGATCTCGATGACGCAGGTTGGACCCAAGTTGGCGAGCCCGACTACTCTGACCGTCCCGGTCTCGAGCAGGTCACGACCACGTCGCGCCACTGTGCGGAGCGGCTCCCCGAGCGCCTTGGCTACTGCACTCCAAGGAGCGCGGCCATCGAGCTGGAGGGCACCGACGATTCTTCGGTCTATCTCGGAGAGCAGATCAGTCACTTGAGCATCCTTCCAACAGGCCATCGCCCAGCCTAAGTGCAGCGCGCCGACTTACTCGTTGATGCGGGACTGCAATGCCGACCGCCCCGGCACATTCCGCAGCAGCTGCCAGTCGCCGAACATCGCACAGGTACTGGACACCTGTTCGTCTCTACCACCAGTCGGCTTCAGGGCAGTCTCCACCCACCATGCGCGCTTCGCTTCAATCGTGTCTGTGAGATCGACTCCGGGGCCAATTCCGGCAGAAGGCATGTCCCAAGCCCATGGGTTTATGAGCAGCGTTCTAGCTGTGGGGCCGTGCATCTCTGTTCTTTTGTGGGTGGTGCCGGTTATCTCTTGCCTCAGATCCCTCTCCTCGAAGCACTGGCTGACGAGAGTCATTGCCCGACGGCCGCACACGAGCCAGTAGCGACATCGCGCCGCTGCTGACGGTTGATCGCGACGGGGAGGTAGCAGTAGTTGCCGACCACTTCGCAGGTCGCGCTGCTCTTGAATCCGCGGAAGCAGTGGAGGAACTCCTGCCGGGTGTAGACGTCCTCGTATGTGACGAGTTGGACTTCGGCGCAATGGGTGTTGCAGCTCGCGCAGGGATTCCGGTCGTGGTTGTTTCTGTGATCGCCTCGGTGTGTTGGTCAGGGATGAGCAGATCGCGGGTGCGCTCGATCGCCTGCGGATCGCTCTCGGGCTAGATCGACCAATCCCCCATCGAGGTGATCTGTTCGTTATCCCATTCGCCCCCGACATGCGAGCGCCTGGCTCCCCTGTTCCCTCCAACACCGGTGGATGGCACCCGCCAAATGGATCGCTCCGAGCCCGAGTGGGCTGGTTGTAGCCACGCCCGGAACGGAGTTCAACACTGAGTCCGGCGGCCTCTTTGAGAGGATATTGCTTGCGCTCGAACAGACGAAGGCTCGGTCTGTGGTGGCGGTCGGGCGCAATCTCGACCCGGCCCGGTTCGGTCCGCAGCCATCGCATGTTCGAGTCGAGCAGTACGTGAATCTCGGAGAGCTCCTGCCCCAAGCCGACGTCGTTCTTCATCACGGAGGCAGTGACAAGTTCAAGGGTTCTGTCCTGGGAGGGGCCAGTCAGCTCCTTCTGCCGAGGGGCCGACCAGCCCTTCACTGCCGACAGGGTGGAACGACTTGGTGTTGGGCTAGTCCTCGACCCTCTTTCCGTAACCGCAGACCTCACTGCGCAGTCCGTGCTTGCCCTACAAGGCGATGACGCCGTGAGTGGTCGGGTAATGGAGTTGAGGTCAGAGGTTCTCGAGCTACCAGCAGACTGGAGAGTCGTGCGGCAGATCGAGTCACTCGTGCGAAGCGGTCGATATACGATCACCAGCCAGGATGCTCGGCCGAAGGCAACCCCAGGACAACCCGCCGAGTAGCGGCATGACGCTCACGCCGTGAGACATCCCGAAACCCATGGGTTTCGCGAGCAAACTCTCGCAGCGAGTCACCCTAGCCTGGATCGAAGACGTGCCCCAGAATTCCGCTGGTCAGCGTGAGCCATACAAGCGTGACCGCTGCTCCTAAGCTCACAAGCAGCGTGAGCATCTTTCTCTCCTTGCTTGATGGCATGAAACCAGCTTGCATGCTCTGCACCTGAGGGAATCCACAAGTGTTGCGAGACGCGATGAGCAGTCGTCGTGTTGCCTTCGCACGCCGAGACGTGTCGATCTCGTGCCCTGCCGCGTGAGACACCTCAAAACCCATCGCTCAAGGCCTGAATGCAGCACTGACGATCCAGGCCGGTCGGAAGACGTGCGGTCACTTGCTCATAGTAGAGAGCCTCACAGGCGTGACGTTGGTTAGCGCTCTCGCACTGGCGTGATCAGGACCCCACCGAATCGTGCCTCGGAGTAGTCCCACTCGCGTCCATCAACCCACACCCGCGCCGAGATGCAGGGCAGCGGTTCGTGCTCGCCGTTCGGCCAGTGCAACACGAACCCGCCGCTGAACGACGCGTTCGATCCAGTCACGCGTGCACCGTTCGCATCTACTGCGCGAGCTTCGCATTCGAGGCACAGGTATTCGGGGTACCGGTCAGATTGGACGACGTGGGTGCCGCAGTTCGGGCAGGGCTGCATTCCGCGGGCACCAGGAAGGAATGGGCTCATCTGACGAGCGTAGGCCGAACGGCGCGCTAGCTGTTCGCGTACGGCCGGCTGACCGACATCGGGCGCAGCCCTGAATGACGGAGACGGGTTCGGAGTGTCTCGCTCCACCAGTCCGGCCGAGTGAGACATCGCAAAACCCGTGGGCTACGCGACACCCCGGCTGCAGTGCAGGTGGGAGCCTCGCGCCCGCAGCACGAGGCTCCACGCATCTGGCCCGGCTCAAACGGGCTGCCACTCTCGCCATGCTGCGGGCAGGACGACCCCCGTGAGGATTGAAGGACGCCTTGGGCAGACGCTACCGAGCGGACGCGTGCTCCCCTCCCATGCGCAGCGGACGAAGCAGCGCGCAATGCCGCGTGAGGTCCGGCGGGCTCGTGCTCTCCGGGTGATCAGGAGTCCCCCGACGCAGCGTCGTTCAGGGTGACGACCAGCTTCTGAGCTGACACGCCACCGCGGAGCGTGTCGATCGCTCCCTGGAGGGCAGAAAGGCCGTCTCCGACAACGTGGGCATCCGGGTAGGCGCGATGCCGGCCCGATGCGAGAGCTTCGGGGAGGTAGCTCCCCCAGATAGCCGCACCAACGGGAGAGGTCGAGATGGCGCTTCCCCAGATGAACGAGGCCCTGATGTTGCGGGCACGGCTGCGTACTTGCAGGAGCGCGCTCCGTGTTCCCAAGCGCAGGAGCAGGCGGATCCGGGTGAGGGAAAGGCCACCTCGACGGGGCTGCTCATAGAACGACACGGGTGGGCTCGCCATCGCGATCTTCGTCGCCCCGGTCGCTCGAGCGATCTTCAGGCACGGTTCGGCCGACCCCACGGCGATGGCCAGGATTCCCGCGACGACGGACCCGCCGACAGCCTCGATGATCCGGTCGATGACATCCGCGTCCCGGTAGTCGAATGCCGCCTCGGCTCCCAACCGCTTCATCTGTTCGTGATTGCGGGGGGAGGCAGTCGTGATGACTCGATAGCCGGCCGCTCTGGCGAGTTGAATGGCGTTGCCTCCCACGGCCGTCGCGCCACCCCACACCACGACGACCTCGTCGCGAGACCCTGAGTCCCCGAGGCCGGAGTAGTCCAACCCCAGCTGCGTGGTTTCGAAGAGCCCGGCTGCGGCCGTGGACAGCGCGAGTGGGAGGACGGCGGCCTCCTCGAATGCCACGGCGTCCGGCAGAGCGGCGGCGAGGTTCGCGTCAACGGCGGCGTATGCCTGGAAGCCACTCTCGGAGACAGCGTCGCGGCCCTTCTCCAAACCGATCGCGTACGCCGTGACGCGATCGCCGACCTCGAAGGCGCCCACGTCCTCTCCGACCTCGACGACGACACCCGCGACGTCCTCGCCGAGGATCACCGGGTACTGCAGCCACCCGTACATCAGCCGCCCGTTGGACTGGATGATCGCATCCAAGGGGTTCACTGCCAGTGCGCGCACTGCAACCAGCAGCTGCCCCGGGCCTGGCTTGGGTGCGGGTGCGTCTCGGATCGTCAGGTCGGCGTATGGGGCATCGATCCACGCCGCAGTGTTTTCTCTCATGACCGTCCGCTCCCTACAGGTGATGACATCTCGTGCCGTCACTGTACACCTGACGACACTTCATGACATCATGTTCGTATGCCTCGATGGTCCCCCGACGCCGCACTTCGGCTCGAACGTGCGGCGGTACTCCTGTTCGAACAACAGGGTTTCGCCGCAACGACGGTGCCCCAGATCGCCGCAGCCGCGGATCTGACCACTCGGACGTTCTTCCGCCACTTCGCCGACAAGCGCGATGTCCTCTTCCTCCGAGATCGCGAGTTCCCCCAAGCTGTCAGCGACTTCATGAGCTCGGTTCCGCCCGAAACCGCCGGGGCAGCCACTGTGCGCGCGGGACTCGTTGCGGCATCCCGCGGAATTCAGGACTGGCGAGAGTCGATCGCTCGTCGGCGCCTGATCGTCCGCAGCGAGCCGGCACTGCACGAGCGCGATCTCCTGCAGAGCCACCACCTCGCCCTCGCGATCAAGGAGTCGCTGGAGCAACGTGGCACCGCCCCTCGCTGGTCGCGCACGCTAGCCGCTCTTGCCGTGACCTGTTTCGACCTCGCGATGGACCGATGGCTTGCGGGACCCACGGATCGCCCGCTCGAGGAGTGCGTGGCGTCGGTCTGGGACGACATGCGCGAGTGCATCAGCGAGTGACGCCGCGCGCATCGGATGAGCCCAAGAGGGGGGACGTGCGTGGCCACCACCCATGAGCCCGCCTCGGCTCTGCCACGTCGCGAGGTGACTGCGGCAAGGTCGGCTGCGTCATGGGGTGATTCTAGGGACCCGACCCCGAGGCCAGGGCGCCTCGCGCACAGCACAAGACGCCCCAGCTCACGTCGACCGTTGCGCCGAGTTAACCTGCTGCCGCCTCCGCGACCAGGGCAGTGTCGACGAACTGCTCGAACCGCACGATGAGTCCGCCGCGAACCACGAAATGGTGGGCAACCCGTGCGTTCAGCGCCTTGCCCGTAGTTCGGTGGGTTGCGGTGTACCGCGCAAGCACGACCACATTCTCCCCCTCGACGATGTAGGAATCGTCGTGGGCAGTCCAGTCCTCCCAGTCGCCACCAAGGACTTCCATGACGTTCGAGGTCACCCCTCGGGGCGTTCGGTACGTCCCTGCGAGTGGGAATCCTGCCATTTCGGTCCACTCGACGTCGGGGGCCAGGGTGGCCCGGAGCGCGTCGAGGTCGCCCGCCGCTGAGGCGAGGTACTGACGGCGGACCACATCCCGCGGTGCAGCGCTCGTCATCTCGTTTTCGTCGTCGTTTGTGCTCTGGTTCAGCCCCATGTCATCTCTCCCTTGGCAACTTTGGTCCCGATCTGAGCTGCGATGCCCATCCCGGAGTCGGGGTACTTCTGGTTCAGCAGTGCAGTGGCGGCAGCGCCGTCCGTGGTTTCAGCCAGTACCTTCTCGAACGTGTCGAGGTAGGTGCGGGTGTACCGAAGTGCGCTCGCGTCGTTCGCCGTGTCGGGCAGGCGATGACCTGGGATGACGGTGATCGGGTTGAGGGCCGACATCGCGTCGAGCTGGTCGACCCAGGCCGAGCGCAGTTCGGGCGTGGCGGTGTCTGCGGTCCAGACGTGCTCCTGCTGGAACACGAGAACACCGCCGAGGATGACGCGCTGCGCGGGGTACCAGAGGTACTGGCGGTCGGGGAGGAGCTCGGAGCCGCCACGGAGCTCGAGCTCTTCGCCGTCGACCGTGATGGTGTCGGAGGTGAGCGGTGAGATCTCGGGGAGGCGTGTCGGCAGGTTCGTGCCGAGCGTGGCCCAGGCCTTGAGCTTGCCCTCGAAGGAGGCCGAGATGTGTTCGATGACGATCGGGGTCGCCGTGACGATTGCCTCGGGGAACGCCTCGGCGATGACTTCAAGGCCGAAGTAGAAGTCCGGGTCCGCGTGACTGACGAACACGGTCGTGAGGGTCTTGCCGGAGTCGAGGATCGCAGCCACAAGCCGGTGCCCGTCAGCTCGAGTGAAGCCAGCGTCGACGAGGACCGCCTCTGTTGGACCGGTGACGAGCACGGCGGACTTGTTGAGGGAGCCGACGGGGAAGTTGAGATCGAAGACTTCGAAGGAGAGTGTCATGGTCGGTGATCGCTTTCTTTGGCTGTGCAGCGTCTGCCGCACACAAGAAGCAACTTAGCTGAGCAGTCAGCTATTCCCGGAACTTTCGCGGCATGACTCCGCCCCGGTCAGGGCATGATGGGCAGCGCCCGCGCAGCTTCCTTGCTGAGCGCCTCGACCGAGGCAGCGAATGCCGCGCGGTGTTCTTCCGGAAGCACCGCGAGCAGCGTCCGCTCGATGTTGGCAGCGTGCACAGCACTCGAGTGCAACAGCATCCGCTCCCCCTCCTCGGTGAGGTTGACCAGCTGGACGCGCGCATCCTCCGTCGAGGGTTTGCGCGTGACGAAGCCGCGCTGCACGCCGCGCTGCACGAGCCGAGTCGCACCTCCCGACGTGAGCACGCGCGCCTGAGCGATATCTCGGACCGCGATGCCGTCTGGGCCAGCCCTCCCGACGACGACCAGGAGCTCGAACAGGGTGTGCTCAAGACCCGTCTCGTCCTGGAGCTCCTTGGCGAGGAGATGCTCCCACCCATTGGCGGCCCCAAGGAGTCGGCCGAAGAGAAGGATCCGTGGGTCGCTGACCGCCTCGCGCACACTCGGAATGACGGTCACTGAACTCATGAACTCACCCTAATCCGCCTCATCACCAAGAAGATCGTGGTGCCCCTAAGAACGCCCCCGGGCCACGATGAGGAGCTGGAGAGACCGCTACGCACCGTGCGAGACAGCAACGAAGCCCGGTGCTCAACAATTTCAGCGGCAGACAACGACCCCAGACTTCGAGCCCGCGAGTCGCTTCGCGGCTCCGAGCACTGGAGCCGTCTCGGCTTGGTGACTACACCTAACCCGGAGTGGCGTCGAAATCAGCACCGTTCGCGATAGCGGTCAACGCGGCGAGGTGGGCTTCCACCGCGGTGGAACCGATCGGCGTGAGCTTGACCCAGGTGAGACGCCTTGAGTCGGCTCGACTGGCCGACCTCTCCTTGCGGAGCGACACGAAACCGGCGTCGGTCAGCACTTTGATGTGCTTCGAGAGCTTGGCATCATCGATGGCGAGCGCGTCGCGAACGACCGAGAACTCCAGCTCGTCGACGCTCCGGAGCAGTCCGCAGATCCGCAGTCGCAGCGGCGCATGGATGACCTCGTTGAACGCGGGAGCGCGACCGGCCGTCACGCTCCGGCCACCTTCGGAGCGGCGACCTCCTGGCGGAGAGCCTCGTCGTACCGGCGCCCGAGGATGACGGTGGCCACGAAGGTGACCCCAGCGGGGATGAGCGCCCACCACGGGTCGATGCTCAGAAACTTGAAGGCCAGGCTCGACATCATCGCGGCGACGAGCACACCAAGCGTTGCCAGGAGCAGGCGCTTGCTTCGCGGGCCGGCCGGCTTCGTCACGACCACTCCGAAGCGCTGGGAGTAGGTCGTGGTCAGGATCGGGATCGCGACGATCCCCAGCACGAGCAGCACCATTGGCCACGCCCCGGGAAGCGCCTGCGCGCCCGCGAAGATCGCGGTGATCACCCCAAGAGCTGGGTGGTACCACCATGGCGTGACGATGCGAGCAGCCAGCCCCTGACTGTCGCGCCCGAGGTCGTCGAGCGCAGCCTGCGCCTGATCCCGGCTGGGCGACTTGGCCTGGCTATCCGGTGTCTGATCCTCGAAGTCACTTGCCACGATCGCAACTCGATCCACTGAGTTGCGAACGTGGCAAGTCATCCAGTGCAAAGAATCAGAGAACGACCCTTGTGAGCTCCTGCCCTTCCGGGGTGGTGACCGTGAGGATCGTGCCTGAATAGGAAGCGATGCCTGCGAGACCCAGAACGAACTCGTACGTACCGGGAGCCGAAGCTGTCGAGGTGAAGCGCGCGCCGCGACTGCCCAATCGGGACCAGACCCATGTGCCGGGAGTCGTTCCCGAGGAGTTGAGGGCCCACTGATTCGCAGTGCCGTCGATGTCCACGTCGAAGGTCGTGCCTGCCGCCAGGCCCTCCGTCGTCGTGAGTGAAATCGGGAACCGCGTGGCGTCACTCGTGTTCGCAGAGAGGGTGACCGGCTGCCCTGGACTCGCTGCCATGGCGGGCGCGGCAACGCCGAGAGCAAGAACTGGAGTGGCCCACGCGAGACCGATCACGGTGCGACGCGAGACAGCCTCAGGTTCGGGTGCAGTCATGGTGAAAAAGATAGCGATCGCGTGGTCAGGTGCCTAGTGCCAAATGAGTGCCCGAGATGAGTGGACCAGGAGCATCACCATCACGACCCAGGACTCCGAGCGGTGACCGCGCGGAAGCCTGATCCACGGCCGATGGCATGTTGCCGAGCTCGCGGAGCGTGAGATCACGAAGAGGCTGCGTGATCCAAGGCGGCCGAACGCTCATGGTGACGGCCGCCTAGGCCCTGCCTGCGATATCGGGACCGGAGGTCAGCCCGACGTTCTACGCGCGTCGCTCGCTGGCCTGGAGCCAGCCCTTGATGGCGTCAGCGACCTCATCCAGGTGAGATTCGAGCAGGAAGTGTCCACCATCGATGAGGTCGACTCGAGCGTGCGGAGCGTCGCGGGTGAACGCCTCGGCGCCGGCGGCGTCGAAGATCTCGTCGTTGCGCCCCCAGACGACGAGAACCGGCACCTGCGAGGTGCGGAGCCAGGCATGCACGGCTGGGTACAGGTCCCGGTTGGTGGTGTAGTCGCGGAAGAGTGTCAGCTGCACGTCATCCTGCCCCGGCCGGGCGAGGAGCGCGAGGTCGTGCTCCCACGCGTCGGGGTCGACGGTCGTGATGTCCGGCACGCCGTGGGTGTACTGCCATTCGACGGCCTCCCGGCCGAGGGCGGGACGGAGCGCGTCGCGCGTCTCGGTGGTCCGCTCGGCGGCGTCGGCCCAGATCGGGTCCCAGAAGCCGGGCACGAAGCCCTCTTCGTACGCATTGCCGTTCTGGGAGATGACCCCGACGACCGCAGCGGGGTCGGCGAGAGCGAGGCGCCAGCCAACCGGGGCGCCGTAGTCCTGGACGTACATCGTGTACTGCGTGACCTCGATGGTCGAGAGGAACCGACCGGTCACCTGCGCGAGGGCCGCGAAGGTGTATTCGAACTCGTCGACGGAAGGCGCAGCGGAACGGCCGAAGCCGATGTGGTCCGGAGCGATGACGCGGTACCGATCGGCCAGCGCGGGGATGAGGTGCCGGAACATGTGTGAGCTGCTCGGGTACCCGTGCAGGAGCAGGAGCACGGGAGCGTCGGCGGGGCCGGCTTCGCGGTAGAAGACGTCGAGCCCATCGACGGAGACGGTGCGGTGGTGGACGGTAACCATGGCTAACCCCTTTGACTTGTTTTACTGGTTAGCAGGACGGTAGCATGGATCCATCGCACCGGACGGTGCGGGAAAGCGAGGAAAGGTGCTTCGCAACGAGGAACTGCTGCTGAGCCTGCTGAACAGCGCACCGGTCATCGAGGGCACCCCGACCGACAGCCTCCAGGGCGCGGCGGGTCGAGACGTCGCTCGCGGCTGGGGCGGGACAGGATCCGCGAACGAGTTGGCGCGCCTCCGACGCGTGCGACAGGCGTTGCAGGCCGTCATCCGTGGAGCTGACGGAGGGGCGATCGGAGAGCTCGCGGGCATCCTCGACGATGCCGTGCAGACGCCGCGCGTCACCTCGGATGGCGTGACCTGGGAGCTTCAGGCTCCCGACGACGACCGCCTTGCGGCGGGAGCCGTGCTGGCGTGGTCGAGCGTGATCACGGAGTTCCCGGGGCGCCTCCGCGCCTGCGCGAATGACGAATGCACCCAGTTCCTCGTCGACCACAGTCGCCCTGGCACCGCGAAGTGGTGCTCGATGGCGGTCTGCGGCAACCGGATGAAGGCACGTACGCACGCACGCCGCTCCAAGGTCTGAGCCAAGCTGCCCGCGAGCGCGGCCCCCAAGCGATCACTCTGGTCGGGTCAGGCGACTCAAGGTTGTGGGCCCCGTCAGGCCTCGCTGCGACGACGGGAACCCAGCCCAACGGCCGTCAATCCCGTGATCGCCACTCCCAGCACCAATGCGGTCCCCAAGCTCCGGTCGCGTGACGCCGCGCAAGCACCGATCGCTTCCTGCATCCCGTTCCCACCCGTGTCACGAACACCGAGTCGGTAATCCGGGTCAGTGCCGAGGACGGGGGTGCAGACGACTTTGACGGGGTCTTGCGTGGACACGACGACGGACGCGGGAAGCGTGAGGGCGAGAATCACGACGCAGGCTGCTACCGCGGCCAGCCCCCAGGCGATGACAGCAACAACGCGAGCTCGGTTCATTCCGGGATCCTACAACCGCCGTTGCGGCCATCGCCCCTGCCGAGCAGGCCGCCCGCAGTGTCACACGCTGACCACTCTCGGTCTCGCCGCCTAGGTTCGGAGTCGAATCGCCGAGTCGAGTTCCCTCATGAGCTGTGCCACTCGTGAACTACCGGACGGCGCCGATGGGTATCGCCGAAGTACCTCGGGCAGGGGTGAAGTCGCCCGATCAGCCAGGCGTCGAACCTCATCGCTGCCTGCTGAGCCTGTCTTCAGTTCGGCGACCCGCGCAGCACAGGCCGCCGGGCGGAGAATATGCCCGAGCTGCGTTGCTCTCGCAATCGGGTGAAGATACGCGGCCGCCGCGGCGTCCCCACAGGCCAGCGCTGCGAGCTGGGCGGGCTCCCCTGAGACACCCTTGGCGGCGCGGTGTGCTGCGAAAGCGGCCGCACGTTGCAGGTTCGAGCGTGGAGCGCCATCGACAAACAACCGGGCAGCGTCGAGCGCGTCGCGAGGCCGCGAGTCGTCTGGGGCAGCGGCTTCGAAGTCGAGGAGAAGCTCTTGAGCGCAGTCGGCGGCGAACTGGACCACCGCTCGCAGTTCATCCATCGTCAGCTCAAAGTCTCCGGCCCGCATCTCCCCCAGTCTCCCCTGCACGCGCAGCGCTCCGCAGTCATCTGAGGCTGAGAAGTTTCGGGGACCTGCGCCTAGAGCATTCCGAGCACGGCCGGCGGCCTCCGAGTGCTGGGTGGATCTCGCAGTGCGAGCATGAGGCCATGCTCAACCAATTGACCCTTCCGGCCGAACTCTCGACGGCAGCCGAGCCCATCGTGGTCCGTCGAGCGACGCTCGAAGACCTGCCCGCGCTCATGGGGCTGCTCTCCGATGACCCGATCAGCGCGTCTCGGGGCGACGTTGCCGATCATGCTGATGAGACGCTGTACCGCAGGGCGCTCAAGGGCATCATCGCTGACCCTGGCAACGAGGTCATTCTGGCGACTGACCTGGCCGGAGCCGCCGTCGGCACCCTGCAGCTCACCCTCATCCCCGGGATGGCCCGCCGAGGCGCCTGGCGGCTCCAGGTCGAGGCGGTGCGGGTTGCGACCCACCATCGTTCGTCTGGGATCGGCACGGCCCTCATGAACTGGACAGTCAGCGTGGCTGCGCCGGCACTCGGCGCCACGCTCGTGCAGCTGACGTCCGACAGTGCCCGCGCCGACGCCCACCGCTTCTACGACCGCCTCGGCTTCCAGCCCTCGCACACGGGATTCAAGCTCACCCTCTGAGACTCTCGTGAGACAGCCGTCGCGCCCGAGACCTAGTGGCTCGATGCCACCCCTCCGCTGAGTCGCTGGTGGAAGGCGGTGGTCGCGTCGTTCATGCCCTCGATGTGCACGCTCTTGCCGTGGGCTTCATACTTCGCGACGACGGCGTCGAGGGCGGCGACAGTCGAGGCGTCCCAGATGTGGGAGCGGGACATGTCGATGACGATGCGATCCGGGTCTGTCGTGTACTCGAACTGCGTCGTGAGGTCGTTGCTGGAGGCGAAGAACAGCTCCCCCTCCACGTCGTATTGGGCGGTGCCGCCGTCGATGCGGCGGGTGACGTTGGTGAAGTGCGCGACGCGGCGGGCGAAGAGGACCATGGCGACGAGCACGCCGAGCACGACGCCGATAGCGAGGTTGTGGGTCCAGACGGTCGCGACGACGGTGATGAGCATGACCGCGAACTCGCTCTTCGGCATGCGCTTCAGCGTGGCCGGGGTGATGCTGTGCCAGTCGAAGGTCGCGATGGAGACCACGATCATGACGGCGACGAGGGCTGCCATGGGAACGACCGCGACCACGTCTCCAAGTGCGAGGACGAGAACCAGCAGGAAGACGCCGGCGAGGAACGTCGAGATTCGGGTGCGGGCACCGGACGCTTTCACGTTGATCATTGTCTGGCCGATCATCGCGCATCCGCCCATGCCGCCGAAGATGCCGGAGAGCATGTTGGCGACACCCTGCGCCCAGGTCTCGCGGGTCTTGCGGGAGTGGGTGTCGGTGATCTCGTCCACGAGCTTCGCGGTCATCAGCGACTCGAGGATGCCCACCACGGCCATCGCGATGGCGAACGGAGCGACGATCTGCAGCGTCTCCAGGTTGAGCGACACGTTCGGGATGAACAGCTCGGGCAGACTGCGCGGCAGCTCTCCCTGATCGCCGACGGTGGGCACGTTCAGGCCGAAGACCACGGCGGCGGCGGTCAGCAGCACGATCGCGATGAGCGGGGCTGGCACGACCTTCGTGAGCCTCGGCAGCAGGTACATGATGAGGAGGCCCGCGACCACGAGCGGGTAGACGAGCCAGGGCACGCCGAGCAGCTGCGGCACCTGCGAGATGAAGATGAGGATCGCGAGGGCGTTCACGAACCCGACCATGACGCTGCGCGGGATGAAGCGCATGAGCTTCGCGACCCCGAGCAGGGCGAGGACGATCTGGATGAGGCCGCCGAGGATGACGGTGGCGATGAAGTAGTCCATGCCGTAGTCGCGGGCGACGGGCGCGATGACAAGCGCGATCGCGCCGGTCGCGGCGGTGATCATCGCGGGTCGACCGCCGAGGAACGCGATGGCAACGGCCATCACGAACGAAGAGAAGAGGCCGACGCGAGGGTCGACGCCGGCGATGATCGAGAATGCGATGGCTTCGGGGATGAGCGCGATCGCCACGACCAGACCAGCGAGCACCTCGCGAGTCAGGATGCGGGGGCTCCGCAGCGCCTGCAGCACGGTCGGCTCGATGCGGTAGCGGGATGAGGGATCGGAAGTAGGGGTGACGATGGTCACGGGAGGAGCTCCTCGGTGGGTGCAGGAATAGGACGAGGGAGCACGCGCCGTTGCGCACCACGAGCGCCTGAGGCGTCTCGAAAAGAGTGAGAGGATCGCGGAGAACCGCAACCCACGCAAACCTACCGTAACGTGAGGGTTAAGCCAAGAGGGGCACGAGATGACCGAGGAAACGATGCAGATCGGCAAGCTCGCCGACCGCACCGGGATGTCGATCCGGTCACTGCGCCACTACGACGAGATCGGGCTGCTTGTGCCCTCGGCCCGCACCGAGGGCGGGTTCCGCCTCTACACCGCCGAGGACGAAGAGCGCTTGCTGCTCATCCGCCGCATGAAGCCGCTGGGCTACAGCCTGGAGCAGATGCGAGAGCTGCTCGACGTCGTCGACGAGCTGGCTGCGCATCCCGAGAACGCCGGAAACCGCGCTCGTCTCGAGGAGATCCGAAGCGAAGCGCTCGAGCGGCAGGCAAAGCTCCGAAAGCAGGTCGCTGCCGCAGACGAGTTCGTCGAGCGCCTCACCGCGCTGGAATAAGGGCGCCGTGTTGGGCGCGTGTTGGTCATCGAGCGCCTGTCCTGCACGACTTACCCGATGACCGGGCGCTCCTCGGGGAGCGTGAAGAGGACGTTGCGCTGGCGGACAGCGAGGGCTGTCGCGAGGGCGATCGGCCCGACGCGCCCCATGAGCATGAGCGCGGAGAGCACGTACTTGCCGAAGGGATTCAGCTCCTCGGAAAGACCGATGGACAAGCCGCAGGTTGCGAACGCCGAGATGACCTCGAACAGCGCGCGGTCGAGTCCGACCGGATTGGTGAGCATGATCAGCGAGGTGGAGACGAGCACCAGGGTCGCCCCGAGGAAGGTCACGCTGATGGCGAGGCGCTGCGTGCTCACGGGGATGCGGCGGCCCGCGACGTTCACGTGCTTCGTTCCGCGTGCTTCCGCGACGATGGCAAGGAAGAGGACCGCGAGCGTCGTGACCTTGATGCCGCCGGCAGTCGAAGCGGACCCGCCACCGACGAACATCAGCGCGTCCGTGAACAGCCACGCGGTTGGCGAGGAGAGCGCGGGGTCGAGCACTGAGAAGCCACCAGAACGCATCATCACCGAGGCGAAGAGCCCCTGAAAGAGTCTGTCCGGCACCGGGCGTTCGCCGAGGGTGGCCGGGTTGCTCCATTCCGCGACGCACCAGCCGACTGCGCCGAGGCCGAGGAGGATGAGGGTGGTTGCGAGGGTGAGCTTCGTGTGGAGCGTCCACTGCTTGCGCACCCAACGCGCACGGAGCAGGTTGAGGAAGACCGGGAACCCGAGGCTCCCGACGAACACACCGACCATGATCGGGATGAGGATCGCGAAGTTCCCATCGAATGTGGCAAGCCCGTCCGGATGCAGCGAGAAGCCCGCGTTGCCGAACGCCGAAACGGCATAGAACAAGCCATGCCACAGGCCAAGCCCCAGGGATCCCTCCGCGACCGCGAAAGCTGGCACGAGCACGATCATGAGGGCCGCCTCGATGGTGAACGTGGTCAGCAGCACCACCCGCAGGAGGCGCCACACGTCTCCCAGGCCCGACGCGCCGATGACCTCCTGCGCGAACACCTTCCCTCCAACGCCGAGACGGCGCGTGACGATGCGCGCGAGGAGCAGAGCGAGGGTGACGACACCGAGCCCACCGGTCTGGACAGCGAAGAGAATGACGACCTCACCGAACAGAGACCAGTGGTCCGCGGTATTCACGGTCGTCAGCCCCGTCACGGTCACCGCGGAGACGGCGGTGAAGAGCGCGTCGTGGAACGGTGTCGGCGCGCCATCCGCGGCGGCGATCGGGAGAGCCAAGAGAGCCGCGAACAGCAGCGCCGCAGCCACGAAGACGAGCACCGCCGCTCGCGCCGGCCACCTCGTGACGAAGCGATTGAGGACACTCGACAGACGGGAGCCGACAGTCGTCACAGCTGCGGGCGCCCGCGCAGGCTCACTGCTGAACATCATGCTCCTCGACTCTGCTCGGGCGCGTGCGCGCTCGCGAGGGTGACCGGTCCATCATCGGGCCCCTGGTAAAATCGGCGCTGGTGTGTCGGGAAGCCTGGTCGACGATGTCCTGTCGTCGAACCCGCTCGGAGCCCTATGACGTCTGCAACCTCGTCCCCAACCACCGATCAGACTCCCACCCCTGTCCCCAGCAGGGGCAGTCATCGAGAGTTCCGCCGCATCGGCGACATTCTCCGCAAGGAGACCGTCGGCGGCGTCCTGCTGGCGATCATGGCCGTCATCGCGGTCGTCTGGGCGAACTCGCCCTTCGCCGAGAGCTACTTCGCCCTGCGCGACTTCCGCATCGGCTACGAGCCGTGGCACCTCGAGTTGAGCCTCGGAGCGTGGGCCGCCGACGGCCTGCTGGCGATCTTCTTCTTCATGGTGGGCCTGGAGCTGAAGCGGGAGTTCGTCTCCGGAGATCTGCGCAGCTTCCGCACTGCCGCCGTGCCGATCGCCGCCGCGGTGGGTGGCGTTGCCATCCCGGCTGTCATCTACACGCTTGTCGTCGCCCGTTCGCCTGAGCTGCTCGACGGCTGGGCCATCCCCACGGCCACCGACATCGCCTTCGCGGTCGCCGTCCTCGCCCTCATCGGCTCGCACCTGCCGAGTCCGCTCCGCATCTTCCTGCTCACGCTGGCCGTAGTGGATGATCTGCTCGCGATCAGCATCATCGCGCTCTTCTACACCGACACCATCGACCTGCTTCCCCTGCTGATCGCGCTCGGTGTCATCACGGTTTACGGATTCATCGCGCAGCGCTACCGGAGCCTGTTCGACCGTCATGCGTTTGCGGCCTGGCTGGTGCTGCTCCCGATCGGCGTCGTGGCCTGGGCCTTCCTTCACGCCTCCGGCATTCACGCCACCATCGCCGGCGTCCTGCTCGCGTTCACGATCCCTGTCCTGCGCAGCAAGGGCGACGCGACCCCGGACCGTGCGGGGCTCGCCGAAGAGTTCGAGCACCGGTTCCGCCCGATCTCCGCGGGCGTCGCCGTGCCCATCTTCGCGTTCTTCTCCGCCGGCGTCGCCATCGGAGGCATCGACGGATTCTTCTCGGCTCTGACCGACCCTGTCACCATCGGCGTGATCGCAGCCCTCGTGCTCGGCAAGCCCATCGGAATCGTCAGCACGACCTGGCTCGTCACCCGTTCCAAGAGATTCGCGCTGGATCCGCAGCTGCGCTGGATCGACATCACGGGCGTCGCACTGCTGGCCGGGATCGGCTTCACGGTGTCGCTGTTGATCGCCGAGCTCAGCTTCCCCGCGGGCTCCGCCGAGCAGGACCACGCTAAGGTCGCGATCCTGCTGGCTTCCCTGATCGCCGCGGCTGGCGCGGCGCTCATCCTGAGCCTTCGAAACCGCACCTACCGTCGACTGCACGCGGCGGAGCGCGTCGATGCCGACGGCGACGGAATCCCGGATGTGTTCCAAACTGATGCCGCTTCGGCTCAGCAGTAGTCGCTCGTCGCGGCGGCAGCGATGCTGTTGTGCTCCACATCCCGCCATTTCAATGCCGTGTCGGAGGCGGCGCCCGCCGGACGCTGAATGTGCGCGGCCAGCCGCCGCGTCAGCTGCTCCGGCGCAGTGCAGGCCGTGACATCCAGCAGAACGACGTCCGCAGATTCGCCGAGCTCCCGCTCAAGCGAAGCATGCACCCTCACCGCCAACCCTGCGGCTACCGAATCAAGACGAGCATCGTCCATCTTGCCTGCAGCGTAGACGACGATGAAATGCGCGAACTGCCCATACCGTCGTGCCTCCACGACCGCATCCTTGAGCACTGCTTTCAGCTGTCGCCTTGCGTGCAGCGATGTCGTGGAGATACGAAGGTCGACCGCAAGGACAAGGGCTCTCGCGCTCGTCGTGAGCGAAGCAGGCCGCTCGATGCGGCAGTCGATCACCCCATCGGAGGTTGCGAAGGACTCGAGCACATGCAGCGAGTTCCCGAACAGGAGCGTGGGGCGAGGCATAAATGGGGTCCTTTCGTCAGCGAAGCGATCACGTGATCACTGCCGACCAGACTTCCCGGCGCACCAAGCCCGCAAGGGGCAGGTGACCCACCCTAGTCCGCTCCAGCCCGTCAGCGCCCGGGGCGCCCGAGCAGTCGAGCGAAGAAGCCGCCATCATGTTCTGACGCCACTGCCCGGCCCTGTTCCCCGATGATCCGCAGGGCGTGCTCTACGCAGCTCGTCACCACAGCGGCATCGTCCATCTAGCCCTCCGTTTGGATCGGCACGAGGCAATCGATCTCACCTTCGCGACGGTAGGACTCGATGTGCGGCCTCTCGTGGTCGTGGTCATGATGAGCGAGAGTGAAGAGAACGTCGAAGGCGGCTTCGATCTGGCTGTAGAGGCCTGGGGCCTCCCCACGGAGGCGCAGTCTGAGATAGTCGCCTCCCGGGATGATTGATTCGTCCAAGCCGAGGGCGTTGCCCACATCGCGATCTAGCCGCGCGGTGGCGAGACGGTAGACGGCATCGCCGCCGAAGATCAGGCCCATCATTCTTCGCCCCTGAAGCGAGTCGAAGGCTCCCTCGAAGGCTGGCCATGCCGTTTGTACCTCATTGAGATCGAGGGGGACGTCTCGACTCAGCGCAGGTCGATCTTCCAGCGCAACAACATCGATCCGGCCGAGCTCATGGACCATCGGGGAGGAGGTCATAGTGTCGTGTCTAGCATTTTCCTTCAACAGCTCAGACAGTGAGGTGAGCTTCGTGTTACGAGACTGTCTGTCGCAACGGAATTCCGGCAATCACTCGGCTCTGGTTGCGGGCGAGACGAATCGGAAGATGACGTCGCCGAACGGACCAGTCACCTTCCTGCGGGCTTTCCCCCCTCGTCGATCCGTTGCCAGATCTGTCCGCAGAGCAGTCCGATCGACCCTGCGACGGCGGAGATGACGATCGCCATGGTGAGCGAGCCGGCAGGTGTCACCCCCGCGACGACGAACAGCGACAGCATGAACGCGATCCCGTTCAGGAGCAGCGAGAACTTGCTCGACCAACGGTGCCATCGCCGGGCACGCGCCGTCGTCTCGTCACCTGTCACGCGGCGGTCCAGGAAGAGGGCGATGAGCAACAGCGGAACGACCTGCAGCGCGGCCTCATAGAGGAGCGAGTTCATGTGGCCTTCCACCCTGTCGTGACGGCGGACACGGCGAGGTGGAGTGTTTCCGTCTCAGCCTCCGTCCGCACCGCTTCGGCGGGCAGAGCGCGCTCTGTCATGAGGCCACTGAGTACGGTCGCGAGGAACCGTGCCCGCCGCTCGACCTCGCCCGCGGGCACGGCCCCCTCCTCGATGAGCGTGGTCAGCCATCGCTCGATACGGTGGCGCCCCATCCGTTCGAGCGCGAAGTAGGTCGCCGCTTCGTCTTCGGACGGCGGGGATGCGACGTACGCGTCGTACAGGGCACCCCATTGCTCTCGGGCGCGATCGCCAACACCCACTTGCGCGAGGATCAGGCGCAAGCAGGCCATCAGACGATCGGCCGGCGACAGGGAGCGGTCGGTGATGGGATCGTCGGGGATATCGAGGTCGTAGAGGCCCGCGACAACCGTGTCGATGAGATCGCGCTGAGTCGGAAAGAAATGGCGGAGCGAGCCGGTGCTCACCTGCGCACGGGCGGCGACTGCCCTCACGCTCAAGCGTGCGGTCGGGTTCTCGCCGAGCATCGTCGCCGCGGCGATCAGGATCTTGTCGCGCGTGCCCGGCTCCTTGGGTGCCTCAGTCATATCTGCCCTTCTCGCGACAACACTCTATTACGGTGTGCTAGCTTAGCCGCTCGTTAGCTATCACGCTGTACTAATTTGGATCGAGGGTGAAATGGGGCTCAAGCAATGGCGCACCCGGCGCGTGCGTGCAGGATCCGGTGAGCCACTTCGCCGTTACCGGTGGTGGCAGATGTTGAGCAGGTCGCTCCGCGCGATCACACTCCGCTCCGCCGACGGCACCGCATCCACCTACACGGTCGATGTCCGGCACGGTGGCGATATGACGGACGGCGAGATCCGTGCCCGCCTATACGTAAACGGGGCACTGCAGTCGTTCGCGAAAATGCCGACTCGATTCCCGGTCCCGGGCGGTCACATCGAAGTCGCCATCACCGGCTTCGGGCTCAAGCGCTGCCACTACGTGCGCGCGGACGGCAGCGAGGTGCAGCTGACCCCCGATCCCGCATCGGGAGAAGGTCGCCGCGCCTGGCTGCACTACAGGCACCCCAGTGTCAGCCGCCTCATCGGCATCGTCTCGACTCTGCTTGTCGTCATCGGCTTGGGCGTCGAAGTGCCGCAGATCATCGCATCGCTCTCGCAGATCCCTCCCATCGCCGACTCGATTGGCACCTTCACCTCTCCCGTGCAACTGCCGCTTCAGGCCAACCTGCTCATCGGTCTCGCTGCCGTCATCGGCAGCACGGAGCGAGCGCTGCGGATGAGGTCGAGCTGGATCGATGAACTCGCGAGCTGACCCACGAAAGGGAACGACAATGCCGAACACCACCACGAATTGGCTCCTCCAACACGACCAGCCGATACCGACGCCCCGCGTGCCCACGGCCGTGGAGTACCACCGCGTCTACGCGGGTGAGAAGCGTCGAATCCTCCGCGGCGTCCTCGCGATCGTCCTCCTGTTCGGCGGCCTCGTCGGCTTCGCGCAGCTGTTCCTGTTCGGTGCGGCGATCGTCGACTCGCAGATTCTCGGGCGCACCGGCTTCACGCCCCTCCAGCAAGCCGCGGGAGCACTCTCCCTCGGCGTACTCATCCCCTACAGCATGCTGCTGCAGCGCCTGCTCTACGGAGTCCCCTTCCGGTCGCTGCACTCCGTGGCCGGGCGTTTTCGATTCGGCGTCTTCGGCCGGGCGCTGCTCGCTTTCGGCCCGATACTGCTTGTTGTCGTTGCATCCGGTTTCCTCCTCGCCCCCGCCGAGCAGGTTCCCTGGACCACCTTCGACCTCGTCGCCTACTTCGTGATCGGGATGCTGCTGACACCACTGGCGGCCGCCGGCGAAGAATACGGCTTCCGCGGGTTCATGTTCCGCGTGGTCGGCGGGTGGACCCGTGGTGCGCGCGTCGGTGCCGTGATCGGAATCATCATCCCGACCGTCCTCTTCTCGCTCTTCCATGGCTCACTGGACCCGTACATCCTCACGTCC
The DNA here is from genome assembly GCF_015351275.1 of Pseudoclavibacter sp. VKM Ac-2867. Taxonomy (NCBI): domain Bacteria; kingdom Bacillati; phylum Actinomycetota; class Actinomycetes; order Micrococcales; family Microbacteriaceae; genus Pseudoclavibacter; species Pseudoclavibacter sp. VKM Ac-2867. The sequence goes on along the minus strand of NZ_JADKSL010000002.1, from coordinate 224,572 downwards.
TACCTCGTGCTGTTCGGCTCGCTGGCAGTCGTCACGTGGCGCACCGGCGGACTCGAGACCGCCGTCGTCCTCCACGTCGTCTACAACGTCACGGCCCTCGTGCTCGGAACCACGCTGCACGTCGATCTCGGCGGCGCGCTCGACAGCCGCGAAACAGCATCCGGTTCGCTTGCCACCCTCATGCCGAGCGCGACGCTCATCCTCATCACCGCCGTCATCTGGTGGATGACGCGCAGAACTGGCCCGGCGCGCACCCCCGAACGCTGAGACGTGTAGCTACAGCAGCCACTCGGCGAGCGGGTGGATGAAATAGCGGAGCGAGATCGCCTCCCAGATGGCCCCGATGACGAGGAGGGAAAGCGCAGGTACGGCGAGCAGCCCCATGCGCTGCAGGCCACGGAGGTATCCGCGTCGCCGAGTGGGGGCGCCGATGGTTCGCGGGAAGAGCCAGTGCCGCCCGAGGAGCCACGCGCCCAGCAGCAGGAGGATGTAGGCCTGCAGCTCGATGATCAGGGTCAGCGAGTGCGGGATGAGCTGCACCCACGCGACGGGCGAGGTGGGAGCGAGGGTGATGCCGGTTTCCACGGCGAAGTAGGTGAGGAGGCCCAGGCCAGCGAAGGGCACGATGAGGGACGGCAGGACGATGAAGCCCAGCCCGACCTTGCCGATGTTGACGGCGAGGATCACGAGGGCGAACAAGGGCGGCGTGAGCACGAGCTCCTGGACCAGCCCCGCCGTGCCGTCGTTCTCGAGGGCATCCGCTCGAGCTGCGTTGAGGTCCGGGAAGACGATTCCCAGCACGAAGCCGACAGCGGTGAGGCCGTAGGCACCCACGTTGAGCCAGGCGTAGGCGCGTGCGTTGTCGCGAATGAGGCGGAACGGGCGCCGCCACAGGGGTGGTCCTGACTGGTGTCTCGCTGAAGCTGCTGAGGTCATGGTTCCACCTCACCGTCAGACGGGAAGAGTCGGTAGTGACGTCAGGTCACCGAGGAAGGTGACACAGCGTCACTACCCGGAGCGCGTGGAACTGGCCAGAGTTGGAGAACTATGAAGGCAATCGACCTGACACTCAACGCCGTGATCGCCGTGACGGTGACGGTATTCCTCGCGTACCTCGGTTTCCATTTCTGGGACTTCGGCATCTTCACCACCCTGCCGGCGGACATCACGGGCTTCTTTCTCGACAACCCCAGCCTGCAGTACATTGCGCTCGGCATGCTTGTTGCTGCGATGATCGCCAAGGTGCCCGTCGGACGCAGGATCAAGACGCGGGACGCTGAGACTCGGAGGTGACCATCGACATGGTGGGGCGAGATGACGTCCCGTCCGAGCGGCGGATGCGCCAGCTGGCGATGGTCACGGCCGTCGTGGCGATCGCCCCGCTCAGCCTGCTGGGCGTTGCGGTCACCGCCGCATCCTGGTGGGAAGGCGCGACGGCCGCCATCGGCTACCTCCTGGCCCTCGGGGTGCTCCGCGAGTGGAGCCTGGATCGGTACCCGCGGAGGGCCATGTTCGCGCTGATCTTCACGGCGGTGGGCTGGGGTGTCGGCTCGCTCACCGCATCGAGCCCCATCAGCTTCGTGCCGCTGTCACTGATCGGGGCCATGCTTCTGGCCAGGTCGCGGAGGCGGACGCTGTGGTTCGTCGTGTTCGCGGCCGGTGTCGCCGGCATGGGCGCCAGTGCGCTCGTCTTCCACCCGGTGACGTGGGAGCTCGTCACTCTCTATCTGGTCTCTCCGGCCCTGGGAACGTTGTTCATCACCGGGGTCATCGTCTTCAGCGAGCATGTCTGGCTCGTCGTCCGGCGCCTGAAAGTGGCTGCCAGGACGGAGGCGGAACTGGCCGTCGCGAACGAGCGGATGCGCTTCGCCGGAGACCTGCATGACATCCAGGGCCACACGCTGCACGTCATCAAGCTCAAGGCCGCTCTCGCCCGTCGTCTCGTTGCGACAGATCCAGACCGGGCCATCAGCGAACTCGATGACATCCGCCAGCTCACGAGTGACACCATCGCGGAGACTCGGACGCTCGCCTACGCTCGGCATCGACTCAACCTTCTGGCCGAGCTCGAGAACGCCACGAAGCTGTGCCAGGCGGTGGGCATCCAGGTCAGGACGGAGGTCGCAGATGGGACGGGGGCCAGCCCACATGAGCTGCTCGCGCAGGTGCTTCGCGAAGCGACCACGAATTTGCTGCGTCATGCCAGCCCCGAGCGCGTGACCATCATCGCGACTCCAGACCGCATCGAGATCACCAACGACGGAGTCGGCGCGGAGGGTGCTGCGCTCCGTGGCCTCGCACGACTCCGTGAACGACTCGAGGCGAATCGCGGGACGCTGTTCGTGCAGCACACCCCGCCCACCTTCACCGTCTCAGCTCACATCAACTCGCCGTCGGTCGAGACTCCGGCGCGGAGTGCGTCGTGAGCAGCGGCCGCGGCCCTGTCCGCGTGGTCCTCGCGGACGACGAACTCCTCCTGCGCACCGCGCTCTCGGCGCTCCTCCCCCTCGATGGCCTGATCCAGGTCGTCGGCCAGGCGAGCAACGGGGACGAAGCCGTCGCTTCCACGCTCGAGCACGAGCCTGACGTGCTTGTCATCGATCTCGAGATGCCCGGGACAGACGGGCTGCAGGCCGTTGCACGGATCCTGGCCGAGCGGCCCGCCCAACGCGTCCTCATGCTCACTCGACACGCACGGCCCGGCGTGCTCCGGCGAGCCCTGGACCTCGGTGTGCTCGGCTTCATGAGCAAGGCCTCCGACCCGGAAGACATCGCGGACGCCGTCGAGCGCGTTCACGCTGGGCAGAGGTGGATCGCCCATGATGTCCTCGAGGCCGCCATGGCTGATGATTCGCCGCTCACCGCCCGAGAAGTCGACGTCCTGCGCGAGACGCGTGAGGGGTACTCCGTCCGCGACATCGCACGGAGGCTCCACCTCGCCCCGGGAACAGTCCGCAACTATCTCTCCAGTGCGATGCAGAAGACGAGTGCCGGCACGCGCCATGACGCAGCCCGAGTGGCCCGCGAGCGCGACTGGCTCTAACGTCTGGACGCAACGCAACGAGCTTCGAGCGGAAGAGCACAGCAGCCTCCTGAGTTCGATGGAGCTGTCGGCGGTGGCTGATACCGTACCCGGCGTGAAGATCCTCCTGCTCTCTCGCTGTCCGGGTGCGCTGTCGTCTTTCCTCGCGGAGTCGACAGATCGCGAAGGCCCGCTCCGCCTCGGCTACATCGACGACGCCCAGGTGGCGTTCTCGGAAGCTCCGTTCGTGCGAGCAGAACGCGACTCTGTGGAGGAGCTGGGCCACGAGGTCGTCGGCATCACCGTTCGGGGCCTGAGCGTCGCCGAGTTCGAGCGCGTGCTCGGAGGGCTGGATGCGCTGTACGTGGCGAGCGGGAGCACCTTCGCGCTCCTTGAGGCGCTGCGCGTGTCTGGCTGCGACGCCCCCTTGGTCGAGCACGTGCGAGCGGGGCTCCCCTATGTCGGGTCCAGCGCCGGATCGATCATCGCGGGGCCCGATGTCACGCCCGCCTCCCTGATGGACGACCCCGCAGATGGGCCCCTGCTCACTGATCTCACCGGCCTCGGGCTGGTCGAGCAGACCGTCATCCCGCATGCGGATGGGCAGCTGCCGCCCTACCCACCGGACCTCATTCGCACGACGCTGGACACGTACGGAGCTGACTACCCGTTGCTCCCCCTCGCCGACGACCAGGCCCTCCTCGCCGATGGAACAAGTACGCGAGTGATCGACTCAAGCTGCTGATCGGAGTGCTCCGATCCTCACCGAACGATGTTCATATCTCTCATCGTGATTGCGTCGCGATGCCGAGAAGTCGCCTCGTCCAGTCGGCCAGCGCGGCGATGGCGCTTCGAGAGATGACCGCGCCCGGCATCATGCTCGTGAATCCGTGGAAGGCACCCGGCCACACGTGGAGTTCCGCGTCGCCGCCTGCTGCCCAGATGCTGCTCGCGTACGCGACTGTCTCATCACGAAAGACCTCGACGCTGCCGCAGTCGATGTAGGTGCGCGGGAGGTTGGAGAGATCGGTTGCTCGGGCGGGGGCGGCGAAGACGGAGACATCCTCGCCGGCGCGGCGGGATCCGAGATAGGCGTCCCATCCGAAGCGAGTCATCTGCCGATCCGCGACCCCGATGCCGTCGATCTGCCTGGTCGACACCGTGCAGTCCCGGTCGTCGAGCATCGGCGACACCAGGATCTGCGCCATCAGGGCTGGCCCTTTCCGTTCCCGGGAGAGAAGGGCCGTACCTGCGGCTAGCCCACCGCCAGCGCTCTGGCCGACGACGACGATGCGTTCTGGGTCGATGTCGAGCGCATCGGCGTTTGCTGCGACCCAGGCCAGCCCCGCGTAGCAGTCCTCGACCGGATACGGGTCGGGATACTCGGGGGCGAGGCGGTAGTCGACGCTGATGAGCACCACGTCGTGGTCGTTCAGGAGCCAGTCCTCGTATGAGTCCAGATTCCCCAGGTAGTGGCCGAACACCATGCCACCGCCGTGGATCGTGTAGAACGCGCTCGTGATCCCGGTGCGACCGATGCGCTGGACAACGGCGAGGGTGATCGGATCACCGAGGTGGCCTGGCACGGTGAGCGTCCGCCGTTCGTACCCGCGAGCCCGCAGCCGCTCGTCGAGTTCATCTTCCGTGATGTCGAGGCCGCGCAGGTGCGGGAGCATCTCGGTCGTGAGGGTGAGAGGCCCGTGCGCTTCGAGTGCGGTGAGGAAGGTGGCCAGCTCGGGATCGAAGGCCGGGCGAGGTGTGAGGTCAGACATCGGTGGACTCCTGTGTGGTGATCGACGCGGGAAGGGTGCGACGCGAACGTTGGATGCCGATGGCGACGAGCGCCGCAGCGAGGACGGTGATGCTCAGACCGGCGATGAGCATCGCGTCTTGCAACGATGCGAGTCGGTCCGGGGTCCAGGTCACCGTCGCGATAGTGCCGGCGACATGGGCGGCCAGGATCGTGCCAGCAGCGGTGATCCCGGCTGCGGTGGCGATCTCGCTCGCGGTGTCGACGAGGGCGGCACCGATGGAGGTGCGGTTCTCGGGGAGGCCGCGCAGGACGTTGTTCCCGGCGACGGCGCCGACGACCCGCATCCCGGCGGCGACGAGCACGAGCGCAAGCAGGATCCAGGCGTAACCGAAGCGACCCAGGAGCGCGAACACGGCAAGGCCCGCGACGACAGCGGTCGCGCTCATCCAGGCTGCTCGATCAAGACCCAGCCGTCTGACAACCGGGCCGACGAAGCGGCCGCTCACGAGAAGCACCACGATCTGCGGCAGCGTGGCGATCGCGGCGAGGGCGGGCGGCCACCCCCACGCGAGCTGCAATTGCACTGTGACCAGGTACGACAGCCCTGCCATCGCGAGGCCCGCGGCGGCCTTGTACGCCAGACCACTCGCGACCTGAGGCTGTCCGACGAGTCGCAAGTCCAGCAGCGGATGGCGCGCCATGCGGATACGGACCACGAATGCGACGGCCGCGACGACCGTGGCTGTCGCTGTGCTCCACTCCACAGTGACGTCGGCACCAGCGACGAACAGGGTCGGAGTGAGCAGGACGCCGACGACGGTTGCCGTGCCGAGGATCGCGCCGATCACATCGATGCGGTCGCGGTGAAGATCTGCTTGCTGGTCAGCGGCGATCCCCGCGCGAATGCCAAAGAAGGCGATCGCTGCGATCGGAGCATTGGCCACCATCAGTACCTGCCACGGTGACACGGCAAGAGCGAACCCGCCAATCGTGGGCCCGGCGGCGAGGCCCACCAACCCAGCAGTCGAGATGACCGTCAGCGCCCGCACGCGCAACTCGTCTCGAGCGAAGAGCCGGAAAGCCAACGCCATCGACCCTGGGGCTGTCATCGCCGCGGCGACTCCCATCAGCGCGCGTGCGGTGATGAGCTGCTCGATCGACGTGACGAACACGGTCAGCGCGCTCACGATCGCGAGCAACGTCAGGCCGGCGAGCATAATGCGGCGGCGACCGAACCGGTCAGCGACCGAACCGAACAGAAGCATGAGGCTGCCGAAGGCGAGCGAGTACGCCCCGGAGACCCACTGCAGCGAGGCGGTGGGTGCGATGAGCTCGCGCCCGATGGAGGGGAGCGCAACGTTCAGGACAGAATTGTCGAGCATCTCGAACAGGAACACCGCAGAGAGGCCGGTCAGCGCAACCCACGCATCGCGCAGACGTGGCGGGGGAGCCTGTACGGCGGCAGGCGTCGTGGATTCGAACATGAGCGCACTCCTTCAATGAAGAAGTGGCGACTCCGACGAGACCGCTTGTGCGTTTCCGTCTGCCTCAGCAGGACGGGATTTTTCCCTCTGCGTGAAGGCTAGCGCATCACCGCCCTATCCCGAGCGTGGTGACGGGCGCCGCATTCTCCAGGCCTGTCGTACCCGTCTTCCCGTGTGCCCTCCCAGGAGTCTCGGCGCTGGGTCGCGTTTCGCTAGCATCGGCTGAATGTCGAACACCACGGACGCGTACTCCCTCCGAGCCGACGAGTACAGCAGCCTCCTGGGTTCGATGGAGTCGGTGCACGACTCCGACCGTCAGCTCATCGACAGCTGGGCGGCGGCAGTCGAAGGTCGGGTGCTGGACGCCGGCTGCGGGCCCGGGCATTGGACGAACTACCTCGCCAGTCGCGGGCTCGAGGTCCGGGGCATCGACCTGGTCCCGGACTTCATCGAGCGTGCGCGCTCCTCCTATCCCGGCGTGCGATTCGATGTCGGGAGCATCTACGAGATCGACGAGCCCGACGACTCCCTCGGAGGCGTTCTGTCCTGGTACTCGACGATCCACCACGACCCGTCTCGCATCTCCGAACCCCTCACCGAGTTCGCTCGGGTCCTGCGCGCAGGCGGCCTGCTTGTCGTCGGGTATTTCGAAGGTCCCGCGTGCGAAGCGTTCGATCACGCCATCACAACCGCGTACCGGTGGCCGGCGAGCGAGCTCGAGCGAGCTCTGGAGGCGTGCGGATTCGAAGTACTCGAGTCCCATCGGCGAACGAGCAGAACCCACAGACCGCACGGCGCCGTCGTCTGCCGACTCGCTTGAGCCTGGCTGGACGGCTGGTGGCATCGCAGAACCTCAGCGCATCGAAACTCAGGGGCCTCGAGGCGTATCAGGAGGGATGCTTCGGCCCAGCCCTTCAGGCGAGTTCGAGTTTCCACTCAGCGACATTGCACTGCCCGTCGTCACCCTAGGGACGCAACCAGCGGATGAGTCGCCGGAGGAGCTCTCTGTGCTCGGGAGCTTCGAAGGATCGAGCGTCGTGCCCGAGCGCATCGTAGGCGGCCCGGCCGTACTCGGCCGTCTCGTCGCGAGTCCAGATGAGCGGGTGCGTCGAGCCATCGTGGTCGTGGGTGAGGAGCGTCCGCACGGCGTCGGCCACGCGCAGGTGGCTGTAGCGCTCATCGTTGATCGTGAAGTCCTCGATGCCGACGGTGATCGGGTCTGCAACGACCTGCACCCGGGTCTCATCCTGCTCCGGGTGCATGGAAACCCCTCGAATCCACCGCCCGCCGAGCGCTTCTTCCCATTCGGGGGACTCGGTGAAGCTGGTCGAGGAGACGTGCATGGCCAGCAGCGGGGTGCCGCTCCTGAGGAGTCGACGCAACCCGTCTCGGGCACTGGCCGTGGGTACCTCCCCGCCGTCGCGGGGAAGACCGAGGTTGACGACGAGCAGGTCGGGAGCGGGCGGCTCCGAGCTCAGAGTGGAATCGACATCGGTGGCGACAGTTGATGCGAATCCCTCTTCCTCGAGGAGCCGCACCAGCTGAGCGGTGGTTTCCGCGAAGGGATGCCAGGGGTCTGCGTAGCGTCCGACGCCGTTGAGGACGAGGGCGGTGAGTGGGGCGGGCATGTCCCGGAGTGTAGGTGACGCTCGCGCGGAGGGGTCGAGGTGTGTTTGCATTCGGGTGTTCTTGTTCGAATGAGTCCGTTTGGAGTACGCCATGGTCGCCGCCGCCCGTAGGGATGTCATTCTGCGTGAACTGGAGCTGCGCGGTTCCATCACCAACGCCGCATTGGCGGCGAGGCTCGGCGTCTCGCAGATGACCTTGCGACGCGATCTGATCGCGCTGGAATCGAACGGGTTGCTGGTGCGGGTGCACGGCGGAGCGCTCTCACCGGGAGTCGCAGTCCAGCAGGAGCGCGCCGATCCGCGCGCATCACGCGCGAGCGAACGCCCCGTGGCGACCATCGGGATGATCGTGCCCACGAGCGCGTACTACTTTCCGGAAGTGATCAGAGGGGCGAGCCAAGCCGCCCGTGAGCTGAACTGTCGACTGGTGGTGGGCGCGACAAGCTATTCCGAGGCGGAGGAGCTGCGCCAGGCGCAGCGCCTCATCGATCGAGGCGTGGATGCTCTCCTGATCACGCCGCACGACACGATCCACGAGGACTCGCCTCTGCTTGAGCTCCTGGAGCGCGCGCCGGTCCCGATCGTGGTCGTGGAGCGCTCGATCGACGAGGCGATGGCTGGCCGATTGGAGTGGGTGCGCTCAGACCACAGCTATGGCGCGGAGATCGCCGTGCGGCACCTCGTGGATGAAGGACACGAACGGATTGCCCTCGCCGCGCGCCCCGTTGCCACGGCCACCGGACTGAACATCGGGTACCAGCGGGCGATGCGCGCGACAGGGAACAAGGCCGGCCGGATGCGGCGGGAGCTCCCCCATCCCCCGGCCGGCCAGAACGTGCTCATCTCCGAGCTCACGCAGCTGCTGGACGACTGCCTCGCCCAGGGCGTGACCGCGGCGATCATTCTCGGCGACGCGGATTCGATGGCGTTCACGGACCTCGTCATCGAACGAGGCCTGCGTGTGCCCGAAGACTTCGGGGTGATCGCCTACGACGACGAGATCTCGGCCCTCGCGGCAGTGCCGCTGACGGCGGTTGCGCCACCCAAGCACGAACTCGGCCATACGGCGCTCCGCCTGGTCATGGATCGCCTTCGTCTGGGCGATGAGCGAGCGCGTTCTGTTGTGCGCATGATCCTCCTGCCGAGTCTCATCGTCCGGGAATCGACGCCTCGCACCGGAGATTCTGTGCGTTTGTGAGCGTTTGATGGATGAACGCTTGGCGCGTGGGGGTGGAGCATCGATGATCGATCCACACCACCGTTGTTGTCTCAGAGGAGTCCCTCATGCGTCTGCGTCGTCTCCCGATCCCCGCTGCCATCCTGGTCACGGCGATCGCTCTCACCGGCTGCGCGCCGACCGGTTCCGCGCCTGCTGCCCCACCGGCCGGTCCGGCCACCGGCGAGGTCACCTTCTGGTCCTCGCTGAGCGGCATGGCGGATGTCGCGGCCGCCTTCAACGCGAGCCAGGACGACATCACCGTCTCGTTCGAAGAGATCCCCAATGGCGCGAACGGCGGGTACACGAAGCTCGCGGCAGCGATCACCTCCGGCACGGGCCCGGATGTCGTCGGCATCGAGTACGACCGCCTGCCCGGGTTCGTCGCTTCCGGCCAGGTGCTCCCGCTGACGGACCTCGTCGATGAGGAGACGCGCTCCGCCTACGACGACCAGGTGGAGAACCTGGTCACGTTCGGCGACGACAGCTACGCCCTCCCGTACGACGCGCCTCCCCTCGTGAACTGGTACCGCCAGGACGTTCTCGACGCCGCCGGAGTTGCCGTTCCGACGACCTGGGAGGAGTTCGAGGCGGCGGCTCGTGCAGTGAAGGCGTGGAACCCCGACGCGTACCTCGCGAGCTTCTTCACGAACGAGCCACCGCTCGCCCCCTTGTCGTGGCAGGCCGGCGGGAAGTGGTTCTCCGCGGAGGACGACCACTGGAACGTCGCCGTGGACGACGCAGCGTCGGTGAAGGTGGCCGACTTCTGGCAGCGGCTGATCGATGAGGACCTGATCAAGAAGCAGCTCGGCTACAGCGATGAATGGACCGCGGACCTCGGCAACGGCACCGTGAACGGCTGGATCGGCGGCTCATGGAGCGCATCCGGGCTGAAGACGCGCACCGAGGCCGCTGGGCAGGCAGGCAAGTGGATCGCCGCGGCACCACCGACGTGGGACGGCGAACCGACCGGCGCGCTCAACGGGGGTACCGGCTTCGCGCTCGCAGAGACGAGCGAGAACACCGCGGCCGCTGCAGTGTTCCTCAAGTGGCTGGCGACAACCGAGGAAGCCGTGCAGGCCCGTGGCGCCGTGGGAACTGCGTACCTCGCCTACCCCGGCTTGAACGAGGTCGCCGAATCCGTCGCCCCCGTCGACTACTACGGCAACGACATCTACCAGGTCTTCGACGACGCGTCCGCGAACCTCGCCCCGTGGGCCTGGGGCCCCAGCTACGACATCACGAGCACTGAGCTGAAGGAAGGCGTCACCAGCGCCCCAACCCTCGCCGACGCGCTCAGCAGCACGCAAACGGGAACCGTCGAAGGTCTCGAGGGGCTCGGGCTGGACGTGACCGAATGACACTCCTCAAGCGCGTTCAACCCAGGGCGCCGCGCCGCACCGGAGTGTCGGGCACGGGCGGGCGCACCGCCGCGATCTTCCTGGTCCCGTTCTTCGCCCTCTTCCTGGTCACCATGATCGCCCCGGTCGTCTACGCGATCGGCATGAGCCTGTTCGCCGAGTCCCGCTCCGGCCTGGGCTTCGGTGAGACGACAACAGAGTTCGTGGGACTCGGGAACTACATCTCCGTCCTCTCGGACCAGAGCTTCATCGAAGGGTTCGGCCGGCTGGCCATCTACTGCGTGCTCTACGTTCCCGTCCTGCTGCTGGTCGCGCTGACGCTGGCGTTGCTGCTGGACGCGGGCGTCACCTACGCGAAGCGCACCTTCCAGCTCCTCCTGTTCCTGCCTCACGCGGTTCCCGGCGTGATCGCCGCACTCATCTGGGCCTACCTCTATACCCCCGGTGTCAGCCCGATCGTGAAGGCGCTCGCCTCCGGCGGGATCGAGATCAACTTCCTCTCGGTCGAACTGGTCCTGCCGTCCATGGTCAACATCGCCGTGTGGGAATGGGCCGGATACAACGTCATCATCCTCTTCACGGCTCTGCAGGCCGTGTCCCGCGAAGTGCTCGAGGCAGCCCGCATCGACGGCGCCGGCGGGATCCGAACCGCCATCTCCATCAAGACGCCCCTCATCGCCCCAGCCCTGGGAGTTGCGCTGCTGTTCACCGTCATCGGCTCGCTGCAGCTCTTCACCGAGCCCCGCATCCTCTCCTCCGCCACGACGGCAGTGACCAGCACCTGGGTGCCCAACATGTGGGCCTACGACGCGGCCTTCAACCGCAACAACCTCCCAGAGGCGGCCGCGGCCTCCATCGTGCTCGCAGCGCTCGCTGGAGTCCTGTCCTGGGCCGTGACCCGATTCACCTCGAAGGAGCCCACATCATGACCGCGACGCTCGACACCGTTGACGCACCGACCGTCTCGACCGAGCCGCCCACGGCTCCGCCACGTCGCCGCCGCGCGCGGCGCCGCTCCGGTGGCGCTGCACTCACGGTCAACGGCCTGCTGATCGTCGGCACCGCCTACATGGTGCTGCCCCTGCTCTGGCTCGTCTTCGCGGTCACCAAGGACGCCTCCGGCCTGTACTCCGGAGACGCGTTCTCCATAGGGAGCGACTTCTTCGCGAACATGTCGCGACTCCTCACGCAGGACGACGGCATCTTCCTGCGGTGGCTTGCGAACAGCATCCTCTACGCCGGTGCGGGAGCGATCATCGGAGGATTCGTCGCTCTGATGGCCGGCTACGCGTTCGACAAGTTCATCTTCACGGGCAGCAGACCCCTCTACGCCCTGGTCCTCGTCGGTGTCCTCATCCCCAACACGGCAACCGTCATCCCGCTCTATCTCCTCGCCGCGTCCGTCGGCGCGACGAACACGATCTGGGCTGTGCTCATCCCCGCCTTCTGCAACCCGTTCAGCGTGTACCTCGCCCGCGTCTTCAGCGCCGGCTACCTCCCCAATGAAGTCCTCGAGGCGGCCCGGGTGGACGGGGCTGGCCCCATCCGCACCTTCCTGCAGATCGGGTTCCCGATGCTGCTCCCAGGTTTCGTGACCATCGCCCTGTTCCAGTTCGTTGGCGTGTGGAACAACTTCATGCTGCCGCTGATCATGCTGCAGGACCGAAGCCTCTTCCCCTCCAGCGTCGGCATCGCGCTCTGGCAGAGCCAGGTGCAGCAGAACCCGGACTTCTCCACCCTGGTCATCGCCGGCTCCTTCCTCTCCATCGTGCCCCTCGTGATCGCGTTCGTGATGCTGCAGCGCTTCTGGCGTGCTGGCCTCAGCGCCGGGAGTGTGAAGTGAGTCCCCGCAAACGCGTCGCCTTCGCGATGACCACGGCCGCGCTGAACCGCGTCTTCCCACCCCGGCAGATCGATGCGATCGCTGAGACCGCCGACGTCCTCGGGCACATCGTCGAGTTCGAGTCCGACCGGGCTCGGGGCATCCTCGCGGACGTGGAGGTGCTGATCACCGGCTGGGGCTCTCCTCGCGTCGACACCCGCGTCCTCGCCGCCGCCCCGAACCTGGAGGCGATCCTGCACTCTGCCGGCACCATCAAGCCCTACGTGAGCGAAGCTGTCGTTCACAGCGGGATCAGGGTGAGTACTGCGGCGGCGGCGAACGCCGTGCCCGTCGCCGAGTACACCGTCGCGATGATCGTCTTGGCCGCGAAGCGCGTCCTGCCCATGGCGCGTCACTACCGGGACGCTCGACGAGCGTTCGACGTCGAGAGCAGCTACCCCCAGCTGGGGGCGTTCGAGAAGCGCGTCGGAATCGTCGGCGCGTCCACGATCGGCCGTCTCGTGATCGAGCTCCTGCGCGCCTACCGCTTCGAGGTCGTCGTCTACGACCCGTATCTCAGCGACGACGAGGCGGCGCACCTTGCGGTCACGAGCGTCGGGCTGGATGAGCTGCTCGCCACAAGCGACGTCGTCTCGGTCCACGCCCCGTCCCTCCCCAGCACGCACAATCTGATCGACGCCCGCGGCATCAACCTGATGCGCGCGGATGCGACGCTCATCAACACCGCGCGGGGCGAGATCATCGACCAGGATGCCCTGACCGCTCGCGTCGTCGCCGGCGAGCTGTACGCGATCCTGGATGTCACCGTCCCCTGGATCCTCGAGGCCGAACACCCCCTCTACGTGGCGGAGCGTGCCCTGCTCACGCCCCACATCGCCGGCTCGTACGGCACTGAACTCGGTCGTCTCGCCGAGTCCGTGCGGGAAGAGCTGGCGCGCCTCTCCAGCGGTGACGATCTCGCACACGGTCTCACGGCGGCACGGTTCGCGGTCACCGCCTGAACCCCAACCCCAGCAACAGCCCCGCGGGGCGCCCTCTTGCACCCGACGTTCTCATTCAGGGAGTCCCCATGTCTCAGATCTCTCGCCGCACCGTCCTCACCGCTCTCGGCACGACCGTCGCATTGGCCGCCTTCGCGACCCCCTCCTACGCTGAGGATGCCGCCCCTCGCGCACCGAGGATCACCTCGCTCGGCCCCGCCATAGAGCAGTACGCGTTGATGAGCAGCGTGCTGCTGGACGGCGTCGCCTACATCGGATCCCGGAACCTGGAGACCACCGGCGTCATCGCGCTCGACATCGCATCAGGAAAGGTCATCGCCTCCACCACGGTCGGCAACGGGCACAGCATCCAAGCGCTCGGGCTCGACCCGATTCGGCGCTTGCTGTACATCGGAGTTCTGCAGAAGTCGACCGGCAGCCGACCCAATGTGTTCCGGTGGGACCTGGACAGCCCGAACAGCCCGGCGACCGCGATCGGCGCTATCGGCGATCGCGATGTGCGTGCCCTCGCGGTCGCGCCAGACGGAGTGCTCTTCGCTGTCGGCGGGGGTGGGACGACGGCCCCCGCGCTCTGGCAACACGACCCCGCGGTCGGAGGCCTCGTGAGTCTCGGCGTGCCGGATGCGAATGTCACCCTGGCACGGACGGTCGCCGCGACCGACCAGACTGTCTACTTCGGCGCCGGGAGCACCCTCGGTGGCGGCGGCAGCACCAGCCGCGCCGCCCTGTACGCCTTCGATCGAGCCGCAGCCCAGTTCTCGAACATCACCCCAGCGGAGATGACGAACGACCCGAGCATTCGTGATCTCGCCGTCGTCGACGAGCAGCTGCTCGTCTCCACTGCCGGCGCCGCAGAATCGAGCAAGATCGCCCGTCTCGAGCTGGCGGATCCCACTTCCTACTCGCTGGCGGCCTCCATCGGCAAGGTCGCCAAGAACTTCGCTGTCCTCGACGACACCGTCTACTGCGCCAACGAGACGGGCATCCTCTCCTGGGACCCCTCAGGAACGACCGTGCGACAGCTCGATCTCAAGGGGCTGGATCTCGGGGAGATCTGGGGCTTGGACGCTCTCGACGGGGCCCTCGTCGCGACCTCCGGATACGCGATCGTCGCCGTGGTCACGCTGCCCGATGCAGCCACGCGCGTCATCGACCTCGGTGAGGCGGGTGCCCCCATCGGACCGCAGGCCTGCATGGGCATCGCCGTCGGCGCTGGATACGCCTACGTCGGCGGCAATGGCGGTGTAGCCCGGCACAACCTCAGGACGGGGGACGTCTTCAACCTCACGATCCCTGGCGAGGCGAAAGACGCCGAGGTCATCGACGGCGTCCTCTACACGGGCCAGTACAGCGGCCAGGGCATCTGGGCGCACGACCCTCGAACCGGCACCACGACCCGGCGCGTGGCCAGCTTCCCGGAAGCTCAGAATCGCCCCCTGGACACCACCTGGGATGCCTGCAACGAGCTGCTCCTCGTCGCCGCACAGGCGGACACCGAGGGCGGTGGCTCCCTGTGGACCTACAAGCCCGCCACAGGGGTCGCGAGCATCGCGGTCAACCCGATCGACGACATCCAGCTCGTGCGTGCCGTCGCAACCGCCGACGGTGTCGCGTACCTCGGCGGGGACAACGCCCAGAAGACCGGGCCGCGCGGCACCATCGTCGCCTGGGACCCCACGCTGCAGAGCGAGCTCTGGCGGGTGGAGACGAACCAGGCCAATGGCATCGCCGCGCTCGCTGTCCAGGGCGAGCACCTGTTCGCGATCACCATCAAGGGCACGCTGATCGTCATCGATCGCACTGAGCGTGCCATCGTGCACACGTCCGACCAGCGGTCCCTCACCCCGGGCTTCGCGGCGATGACCAATGCCGGCGGCAGCGTCTACGTCGTCACGGACACGACCCTGTTCCGCATCGACCCGCAGACATTCGTGATCACGGTCGTCGTCGCCGGCATCGATGGCGGCTGGTACAGCGGGCCGCACCTCGCGGCCGACAAGCGCGGTGCCATCTACACGCTCCGCTCCCGCGAGCTCGTCCGCATCGAAGACCAAGCCCGGTGACCGCGCCGACTCTGCGCTTCGTCGGCCTCGATGTCGGCGGCACGAAGACCCACGTTGCTTTCGAGGACACCTCGGGGCTGCGCGGGGAGCTCGTCGTTTCTTCCACGGAGTGGCGACGGGGCTCCCTCTTCTCCGACACAGGCAACCTCAAGCGCCTTGCTGGCATCGTCCACGACCACGGGAGCGTGGACGCCGAGACCAGCGTCGCAGCTGGCCTGAACGGTGTCGACACTCCCGAACAAGCCCGCCGTGCCGAGTGCGAACTCTCCAGCGCACTCGGCACGGGGCTCATCACCGTCTCCAACGACGCGGAACTCCTTGGTCATGCCCTGGGTCCCGAGCCCTCCCTGCAGCTGATCGTGGGAACTGGAACCGTCCTGGTAGGACGTGACCAGTCCGGCGCTCCACTGCGCGCAATGGGGTACGGCTGGCGGTTCAACGACTTCGGCAGCGCTCCAGCGCTCGTCCGTGAAGCGCTTCGTGAGCTGCACCGCCTCGCTGATCACACGACTACCGGCCCAGACCCTCTCGCTGAGCTGCTGCAGGCTGCATACGGAGCAACGGACCTCACCGAGCTCACACTCGCGATATCCGACCGGGCCAGCCTGACCGAGTGGGGAGGCCACGCGCCTCTCATCTTCGAAGCCGCAGATCTGGGCTCCCCCAGCGCCATCAGGGTGATCGCTGATGCGGCCGACTACATCGCCGCCGCCGTGCACGCGCTGCGGCAGCGGGGTGCAGTCGGCGAACGCATCGTGGCGGCGGGCGGTGTCATCACCAACCAGCCCCGGCTCCAGAGCGCACTCCGGGCTGCGCTCACAGCAATCGGGGAGCCGTTGCAGCTGCTCGTGCTCGAACGCCCGCCGGTCACCGGAGCGCTTGTCGTTGCCAGTCTTCGTCACCGCGATCTGCGCAGGGCCCCTGATGTCCCAGCGCCCCACGCCCCACTTCCGTGAGGTGAGCACCTCGTCGAGGCCGCTCGAAGACGAGGAGCGCCCCGACCGCCGCGACTCCGGCCAGGAGCGCGACCGCGAGCGGGAACGAGCCCACCGCAGCAGCGAGAGCGACCCCCGCAACCGGGGCGAGCGCGATCGACGCCGTGATCGGGGCGCTGAACACCCCGTTGAGCGTGCCGAGCCGTTCGGTGCCCCAGCGCTCGACGACGGCGGTGGCCTGCACGAGCGTCAACGCACCGCGGGCCGCCCCGGCGAGCAGCGCGAGGAGAACGAGCACGGCGAACGGACCCGAGATGAGCGCGAACGCCACGAGCGTGAGGGTCGCGACTGCGCCCACGAGCAGTGCGCGCAGCGGCAGCGGAACGACGCGGTTGAGTGCGGTGAAGAGCACGCGGCCCACGACCTGCCCCACGCCCACGAGCCCGAGCAGCAGGGCAGCCGCTCTCGCGTCGATGCCCCGCTCGGAGAGCAGCGGGATGAGGTTGATGGACACGGCGTAGACGCTGAACGAGAGGAGCGTCACGCCGAGGCAGAGCCTGATGAAGCGACTGCTCCTCACAACGACCGGATTCCCCATCCGCTCCCCGTTCGGCACCTGTCGGGGCGCGGGGTCGCGTCTCGGCAGCAGGAGCGCGTGCAGCGGGATCGTGACGACGGCGAGGAGAGCAGCGAGCACGAGGTAGGTGCCGCGCCAACCGACAACCTCGGCGAGCAGAGTCGCGCCCGGCACGTACAGCGTCGAGGCGAGGCCGGCAACGAGGGTGACCACCAGGAGAGGTCTTCCGGCGGTTGCTCCGTAGCGGAGCCCGATGACCGTGAAGGCGGCCTGGTAGAGCACGCCCGCCTGCGCGACACCGACCACGACCCAGGCGACGACGAACATGGGGAAGGTGCTGGCTGTGGCCACGAGCGCGACACCGGCAGTGGCGAGTGCCGATGACCACGCCATGACGACGCGGCCCCCGAAGCGGTCGAGCAGACCCCCGAATCCGACGCCGACGCCGGCGGAGACGAGAAGACCCGCGGAGAACGCGGCCATGACGCTGACGAGACTCCATCCGGTGTCGGCGACGATCTCGGCGGCGACCGCGGGGAGGACGTAGTAGAGCGTGCCCCAGCTGATGAGCTGCGTCACGCAGAGGGTGACCAGCACCGGATCCGGACGCCACCGCGTCTTCTGTGCTCCCGAGCGCTGAGGAGACGTGGCAGCGGAGGCGGTCATCTGGGGGTGACCGCTGCTTCGACCTCGCGGGTACGCCGCTGGCCACGCGGGGCAGTCCCCGCGTCGCACGATGTCGACAGGTCTATGCCGACGCGTATCGGTCCCCCGGTGGCAGCCAGCGCGACGCCGTCTCCGAGACGCTCGAGGGGGAAGGTGGCCTCGACGAGTTCCGCGAACGGCCACCGGTCGGCGCTGCCTTCGACGAACTCGAGAGCCGCCGCCAGGTCGGCCGAAGTGTAGTTGTGGACGCCGCGGACGGTCACGAGACCCCGGACGAGGGATTCGGGGTCGAGGGCGACGGGCTCGGTGGGGAAGACGCTGCCGACGAGGACGACGGCACCGCCGATCTCGACGGCGTCGAGCGCGGCGGATACGGCGACTCGCGACCCGGAGGCCTCGATGACGATGTCCGGACCAGGCAGGCCGAGCCCCGCCCAGGTCTCGGCCGCGGCGCCGGGATCACCGGGGTCGATGGCCGCGTGCGCGCCGAAGCGCGCGGCGAGGTCCCGCCGTTTGTCGTCCGGGTCAGCGACGACGACCGTGCACCCGCGGTCGCGCGCGAGCGCCGCGACGGTGAGGCCGATGAGCCCGGCCCCGGAGACCAGCACCGCGGGCGAGTCGACCTCGACGACGCGGAGCGCGGCGCGCATCGCGGCGACCGCGGTCGCCGTGCCGCAGGTGACGGGGGCGAGGGCAGCAGCCGGCGTCGTCTCGTCGACGGCGACGATGTCCGTTCCCGACCGCAGATGCATGTGCGTCGCGAACCCGCCGCTCAGCTCCCACCTGGTGGTGAGGCGCTCGTGCCCGTACTTGAGCAGGTTCCGGCACTTCTGTGTCAGCCCTCGCGTGCAGCGGTCGCATTCGCCGCAGCTGGCCATCACCGACCAGACGATCCGAGCACCGGGCTCGAGGGCTTCCCCGTCGATGGTGCGGGCGCCGCCGTCACCGGTCGCGACGACCCTGCCCACGTACTCGTGGCCGAGCACTCCGGGCGCCGGGGACTGCCGGTGGCCGAGCATGGTGTGCACGTCGGAGCCGCAGATCGTCGCGAACTCGAGGGCCACGAGCACCTCCCCCGGCCCGAGCACGACGTCGGGCACGGCGACAGCCTCCAGCGGCCTCTCGACGCCGAGCCACACCATGGCCGTCGCGGCGGGCTGCAGGTGGATCCGAAGCGCAGACGGCTCTTCGACTCTCGGCGCCGCGGCCGACGTCACGATGCGGGCCACTGGAACGCGGGCAGCTCGCGGAGCGCGGCGACGCTCTCGATGACGGCGTGGGCGCCACTCGCTTCGAGCGTCTCCTGGTCGTGGGCGCCGCTGAGCACGCCGACTGCGAGGCCGGCCCCCGCGCGAAGTCCCGATTGCACGTCGCTCGCGGTGTCTCCCACCACGGCGACGGCCGCGACGCTCGAGGTTCCGGTGCGCAGCACGGCGCTCAGCACGAGGTCGGGGGCGGGACGGCCACGGCCGACGTCTGCGGGCGACAGCGCGAGATCGACGAGCTGCTCCCAGCCGAGGGCTCGGAGGATCGCGTCGCGCGTGACCGGCGCGAAGCCTGTCGTCAGCACGACTGAGAGACCGGCGCCTCGTAGGGACTCGATCGTCTCCCGCGCGCCCGGGATCTCCTCGACCCCCTCTTCCTCGACGAGCTCGGCGTAGGCGACTTCGAATGCGGCGGTCGCCTCCGCTGCGGCTGCGGTGTCTCCGTTCGCGAGGTGCGTGAAGACGTCGAGCTTCGATTGGCCCATCGTCTCGCGGACGTAGGCGAGCGCCTCGGGCCATGGGAGATGCGCGGCGACCCCCGTGCGGTTCGCGGCACGCTCGAACGCGCGCTCCACGACGCCGTCGTCGAGCACGGTCGTTCCTGCCATGTCGAGCACGACGAGCTCGAGGGGCACGCGAACGGACGCGGCAGTCTGCGCCTGCGCGGAAGTGGTGAGGGTCGTCATCTCAGGCCTTTCGAAGGTGTTCGAGCGGACACGGCGTCCAGCTCGAGAGCAAGGTGGTGCTCGGCGAGGCCGAGCCCGGTGGTCATGCCGATGCCCGTCGTCGCCGCAATGGCGAGCACGCCCGGCTGCGGGCGTTCGACGAGGAACTCGTTCGGTGCGGCCGCGTACACGCCCTGCCAGCGTTCCCGGACGCGCAGCGGCCCGACCTCGAGGAGCCGGTCGGCTTCGGCGAGCATGAGGTTCACGGCTGCCTCGGATTGGAAGGGCGACACCGTCACGCCACGCCAGTGCGTGTCGCCGACCAGCAGCGAGCCGTCTGGGAGCTGCGTGAACATCTGGTTGAGGTCGATCGCCGCGAGGTCCGGGCGTTCGCCGTGGAGGCGTTCGCGGACCGCCGAAGCCTCCGGGAGCCCGGCGAACCCGCGGTAGCGGATGAGCGACCAGCCGGTGAGGAGCGGGGCGCCGAGCGGCCTCGCGAGCGGCGCATCCACTCGCAGCATGTCGAGCGCGCACCGTTCGACGGCATTCTCCTCGGCGGCATCCGGGAGGAGCTGGTCGATGTCGTGGTTGACGGCGACGACCACGAGCCCCGTGGCGATATCACCCCGGCTCGTCTCGACGACGCCGCTGCGGACGCGGCCGACGGCCGTGCGCATCCGGAACTCGACGCCCATGCTCTGCAGGCGGCGGATGATCGCGGCGACCGCGGAACGCGGATCGGTCTGCAGGTCTGCCGCCAGGAATGCGCCACCGGCCGCGACGCCGTGTCTCACCGGGGTGCGATCGGCGACCTCGGCCGCATCGAGCATCCGGATCTCCTCCCCGACGGGGAGTCGGTCGGCTTCACCGAGCGGAGAGCGCCTGGCAGCGTCGAGCAGCGCCAGCTCATCGTCGTGCCGAGCGACGACGACGGTGCCCGTCTCCCGAAGCCAGAACCCGGCATCGGTCGCGAGCTGCAGCCAGAGTTCCCGGGCCAGCACTCCGTACCGTCGGGCATCGCCCGTCTGCGGCGTGAAGCACAGGTGCCCGAAGTTGCGGATGCTCGCACCGATCGGCTCGCTCGTGCGGTCGACGACGACAACCGACAGGCCTCGCTTGGCTGCAGCGTAGGCGGCACCGAGACCGACGATGCCGGAGCCGACGACGGTGACGTCGAAGCCGCGGCTCATCGGAACACCCGCCGCATCCACATCGCGAGGCCCTCGACCAGGAGCACGGTGACCAGGATCATGAGCACGATGGCCGTCACGAGCGGGTAGTTCGAGCCCTGTCCTGCGTTGAGGAGGTAGTAGCCGACGCCACCGCCTCCGACGATGCCGAGCAGCGTCGCCGCGCGGATGTTCGTGTCGAGCAGGTAGAAGGTGTGGCCGATGAGGGCGGGCGTGCCCTGCGGCAGTGTCGCGCTGGCGTAGGTCTGCAGGCGGGTCGCTCCGGTCGCTCGGAGTGCCGTCTCGGGGCCGCGGCGCACCTCCTCGAAGGAGTCGGCGATGAGCTTGCCAAGCAGGCCGATGCCGCCGATCGCCAGTGCGATCGTGCCCGCCTGCGTGCCGAGCCCCGTGATGATGATGAGCACGATCGCGAGGATCACCTCGGGGATGCCGCGGATGCCGACGAGCAGCAGGCGCATCCCTCCCTGCACGGTGCGGTTCGGCGCGACGTTCCGGGCGGCGAGGGAGCCGATGACGAGGGAGACCAGGAAGGTGAGGAGCGTTGCCGCGAACGCGATGGCGATCGTGTCGCGCATCGCCTCGAGCATGGTCGCGAGGTCGTAGACGCCGAACGACGGCGGCCAGAACTGCACGGCGATCTCGGGGATGCGGGCCCAGAACGTGAGGAAGTCGAGCCAGTTGATGTCGGCGAACGTGACGGCGGCGACCACGACGAGCGCTGCCACCCACCCCCAGACGACGTGGCTCACGCGGGTCGCGTTCCAGGGGCGGCGGATCGCTTCCGCGGGCGACCGGAAGCGCCGTGCGCCGCCGAGCTGGCCGCTTTGCGAGGTGCCTCGCGAGCCGCGCATCCGGTCGACGAGCCGGTCGATGGGGTTGCGGCTGCCTTCGTGACCGCCGAGCATCGCGGCGCGCACCAGGCTCGAGACCACCTCCATCGCGACGCAGAGGACGAAGATGACAAGCGCGATGCCGAGGCCCAGCGAGTAGTCGAGCGACTTGAAGGCGGTCGACATCTCGAGGCCGAGCCCCGCGACGCCGACGTAGCCGAGGATCACGGAGCCGCGAAGGTTGATGTCGTTGCGGTGGAGCACCGTCGCGACCCACGACGGCAGCACCTGGGGCAGCACTCCCGACGTGAACTCCTGCAGCTTGGAGCCACCGGCTGCGCGGATCGCGAGGCGCGGCCCCTCGTCGATCTGCTCGATCGCGTCGGCGAACATCTTCGAGATCATGCCGATCGAATGGATGCCGATCGCCAGAATTCCAGGAAGCGACCCGAGGGAGAACATGAGCACGAAGACCATGGCGAGGACCACGTCGGGAAGCGCGCGGGTGAAGACACCGAGGAAGCGGGCGGCGGCGCGCCAGGACCGGCCTGGGGTCGTGTTCGCGGCCGCCAAGTACGCGACCGGAATCGAGACGACGGCGGCGAAGAGCGTGCCGCACAGCACCAGACCCAGGGTGAGGCCCGTGAGCTCGAGCAGCTCGGGCCATTCCGGGAAGGCGAGTCCGCCGACGCGGGTGAAGAAGCGCTCGGCGTTGGACCAGCTCTCGAGCATCGCCGGCACGGAGATGTCGATCTCGATGAGCGCGGCGACCGCGATGCCCGCGAGCGCGAGGAGGGTGAGGACGGCGGCGATGCGCTCTGGGGTTCGGCGCTGGCGAGGAGCGCGAGCCTCGACGTCCGTCTGCTGAGGGGCGGATGTGCGCGGGGGCGGGGGCGCAACGGTCGCGGTCATCGTGCCGCCTCCGCCGCGAGGAGTTCGTTCTGCACGGCCTCGAGCTCGGCGGTGCTGGTGGCGACCCGGCCGTAGATCTCCATGACCTCGGCCTTGGTGAGGCCTTCGACAGGGGTGTCCAGCACGACTGCCCCGTGGCGGAGCCCGACGATGCGGTCCGCCCAGGAGATGGCGAGGTCGACCTGGTGGAGGCTGCAGACCACGGTCAGGCCATCCGCGGCGGCGATCTCGCGGATGAGACGCATGACCTGCTCGCTCGACTCGGGGTCGAGAGAGGCGACGGGCTCGTCGGCGAGGAGGATGTCCGGGCGCTGCATCAGGGCGCGCGCGATGGCGACGCGCTGCTGCTGGCCGCCGGAGAGCGTGTCAGCGCGCTGGTAGGCGCGGTCGAGCAGGCCGACCCGGTCGAGGTGGCCCAGCGCCTCCAGCTTCCTCGCCTTGGAGTAGCCGAACAGTCCGAGGCGCGGGCCGCGGATGGTGGCGAGCGCCCCGGTCAGCACGTTCTCGAGCACCGTGAGCGACGGCACGAGCTCGAACTGCTGGAAGATGAACCCCACCCTGCTGCGCAGCCGCCGGAGTGGGCGGCCGCGCAGTCGCGACACCTGATCGCCGAGGACGGTCACGTCTCCCGACGTGGGCTGCTCGAGCGCGTTCAGGTGGCGCAGCAGGGTGGATTTGCCGGACCCGGAGAGGCCGAGCAGCACGACCATCTCGCCGCGAGCGACCTCCAGGCTCACGCTATCGAGCGCGGTGGTCTCGCCGAAGCGCTTGGTGACGTCGGCAAGCGAGATCACTGGGGACGTGTTGTCAGCGGTGGTGCTCATGTCGGTGCTCATCTCGGGTCTCGGCTGATCAGACGGGGTCAGGCGTGGGTCAGCTCTGGCACTGCGTGGCGTTCGTCGCCTCGCAGATGTCGCGGACCGTGTCGTAGTACTGGTCGTCAACCGGCTTGGTCTCGAAGAAGACGCTGCGGAAGCCCTCGCTGTCTGCGCTCTCCACGCCGGCGGCGATGATGTCGTCGATCGTGACCTCGGAGAGGATGTCCCGGAGCTGCTGCTTCAGGTCGTCCGGCAGCTTGTCGGACTCGACGATGGGGGCACCGGGGACCATGGTCTCGGCGATGACCTTCACCTTGTCGGATTTCTCGACCTCGCTGTCTTCGGCGAAGCCTGCCTCGCACTCGACGCCTTCGCCCACCTTCTGCACGCTCACGTCGTGCTTGCCTGCCATGACGGGAGTGATGTCCGCTTCGGGGTCGATGCCTGCTTCGAGGAGGTTGTAGCTCGGGAAGAGGTAGCCGGAGGTGGAGGAGGGGTCGACGAAGCAGACCTTCTTGCCCGCGAGGTCTTCGATCGATGCGATGTCGCTGTCGACGGGCACGATGGCCTGCGAGTAGTAGCCGGGCTCCTGGCCCTCGGACGTCACGATGGAGGAGATCGGGGTGAGCTCGGCGCCGTTGTTCGTGGCGGTGACGTAGGTGAACCCGGAGAAGGACGCCACGTCGACCTTGCCGGCGATCGCGGCTTCGATGAGCGCCGCGTAGTCCGTGGACTCGTGGTACTCGACGGTCTTGCCCGTCTCGAGCGCGATGTAGTCCATGAGCGGCTGGTAGTTGGTCTCGGTGTCGACGGAGTCGGGGACGACGCCGAAGACGAGGGTGTTCGAGTCGACGGCGAAGCCGGAGGAGTCGGTGGATCCGGAGGCGTCTGCTGCGGGCGTGGAGCAGGCGGCGAGGCTGAGTGCGAGGATGCCGGCGCCTGCGAGGGCGATCGCGGGCTTGAGAGCGCGGGTCATGTGCTGTGCCTTTCGGGCGGGGTCTCGGAGCGGGACGTGAAGAGACTGCCAGAGACACCACCAACCTGTATGCCTATCTTCGCACAATTCACGAGTTGTTCACCTATGTTGAAGACTTCGGCAACCAGGCTTCGCGAGAAAAGGCCTTTAAGAGCCCGGTTTCATGCTCCACCAGCACGCTGGAGGGCATGAGCAAGTAGTATGCCTATGTGACCGACGTTATGTACAAGCAGATCGCTGACGACCTCCGACGACGCATCGCCAGCGGTCAACTCGCACCCGGCGATGACGTCCCGTCCGAAGGGGAGCTCGCCGAGCGCTGGAGCACCTCCCGGGGCCCGGTCCGCAACGCGCTCGCGGCACTGCGCAGCGAGGGCCTCATCGAGACCGGCCGCGGTCGACCGGCCCGGGTCGTCGAGCGCAAAGCCCACCAGGCCGTCGACGTGTCCATCCCGTTCACGAAGTGGGCCAAGGAGATCGGCACCGTTCCTGGCGCCGAGACGCAGGAGGTGAGCCTGCGGCGTCCAGACCCAGCGCAGGCTGAGATCTTCGGGATCGACCCGTCCCAGCTTGTTGTGCACGTCCTTCGACTCCGCAGCCTCGACGGCCGGCCGACGATGCTCGAGCGCCTCACGTTCACGGAGGAAGTCGGACGCCACCTCTTCGAGGTCGACCTGAACACCGTGTCCATCACCGAGTTCCTCGACAGCCGCGGCTACGGCTACAACGACATCGACCACGAGATCGACGCGAAGGCCGCCGATGCACTGGACGCCAGGCTGCTGGAGATCGAGGAAGGATCCCCCGTCCTGCGCCTGCGCCGGGTGACGCGAGACAACGACGGCCGCGTCTTCGAGGTCTCCGACGACCGCTACCGGAGCGACATCGTGCGCTTCACGGTGTCAGCATCCGGCAGGTCGCAGCGGGGGACGCACTACGTGCGGCCGATCGCGTTCTGACCTTCGCCGGTCGGCATCCGAGGCCGCCGGTACTGCCATCTGCCGACCCCCTTGGGCCCGCCTGAACGGGCGCTGGCCTCACGCTTGTGTCAAGCGTGCTTGACGTGTATAACTATCTCGACAGTCAAGTTAGCTTTACACATGGGAGTGAGACATGGACACCGAGAGTTCTTCGTACACAGCGGACACTCGAAGCCGGTGGGGCCGAGTGAAGTTCGGTGGTCACTGGTCTGCACTCTGGCTGGCGATCCCCTCCGGCCTGCTCCTCGCCTGCGTCATCGCAACGATTCTGGTGCTGACCGGGTCCGCCGGCCCGCACCCACTCGTCGGGTGGTTTGCGACGGTACTGGTGTCGTTCTGGGCCTGTGCTGGCCTCGTGTGGGCGCTGTCCGTCGACCGAGACAGCCTCCGAGGAGCCACCCCGCGCCCCGAGCAGTCGGTGGAGTCGGCATGGATCGAACGCGCGACGAGCGGAGCGTTCGGCGACACCCTGCTCGTGACCGGACTCGGCACCGCGGTCATCGCGGTCGGGAACCTCGACATTCCAGCACTCCTGGCCCTGGTCGCCGTGATCGTCGTCGCGATGGGATCGGTGAGCATCCGGTATGGCCTCGAGCGAAGGCGAGGCTAGTTCGTGAAGAACGCGCTCCCCGACCTTCGCAAACAACGCGGGTGGTCGCAGCAGCGCCTCGCGGAGGAGCTCGGCGTCTCCCGCCAGACGGTCATCTCCATCGAGCGCGGCCGCTTCGACCCCTCGCTGCCCCTCGCGTTCCGCCTCGCGCGCGTCTTCGAGTGCCCGATCGAGAGCATCTTCGACGACGATGACGCCGACGGGGCCGACGACGCCGAGTGACGGGTCCCGCCTGACGACTCCCGCAGGCATCCGCGAGAAGGGCCGCGTCAGCCGTCGTCGCGCGAGCGTTCCGTCAGCCCGAGGAGGGCGATGACCTGCTCGGCGTGCGCGCGAGCAGCCGCCGCGCTCGGTGCGGGTGCCAGCCCGAGCAGGCGGCGGCGGTGCGGCTCACCGAGGAGCAGCCCGAACAGCGCCTCCGCCTCCACCTCCACCTCCACGAGACCACTCGCAGGAGAGAGGTGCTGCGCAAGCAGAGCCACGTACCCCCGTGGCCCGCTGGAGTAGAAGCCAGACGCGAGCTCCGGGAACTGCGCCGCTTCTCCGACCATGAGCCGGTGCAGGCCGACGGCGCTGTCCGAGTGCAGGACGAAGACGAGCCGCGCTGCCGTCTCGAGCAGTGACTCGGCGGTCGCCCCGTGGTTCACGAGGTCGCGAGCGCGGAACCGCTCGATCGCTGCAGTGAACACCTCTGCCTTGTCGCCGAAGTAGGTGTAGATCGTGCGCTTGGTGACCCGCGCCATTGCTGCGATCTCGTCAACGGTGACCTGGCCGTAGCCATTCGACACGAACAGCGCGACGGCGGCGTCCAGGATCTGGTCTCGGCGCTCCTCCCGCTCCTGGGCGGTCGGGCGGCCCCGCTTGCGGCTCGTGCTCGACACGGTCTCGCTCATCCCCAGTGCTCCCCACCTCGTGCCTCGCATGTCGACGCTCGACGACAACCATCCTATAATGAGACGTATTCGTTTCATTACACGCGTGGTCATCCCTCGCGGTCGATCGAGCCGAGCCCCAGAAGGGCCAGGCGAGAGGAGCTCCCAATGGCTGCACGCAGATCCACAACCCCGCGGAAGACAGCGTCGAATCCACCACCAGTGCACACGACAGCCCTCGACAGCGAGGGACTCGTCGAGTTCTACCGCCAGATGGTGCTGATCCGGCGGTTCGAGGAGCGCGCCGCCCGCTCGTACACGCAGGCGGAGATCGGTGGCTACTGCCACCTGAACCTCGGCGAGGAGGCGACGGTGGTTGGCCTGATGGCGGCGATGGAGTCCACCGACTACCTCTTCACGAACTACCGGGAGCACGGGTACGCGCTCGGTCGAGGCATCGCGCCAGGACGGATCATGGCAGAGCTCTACGGGCGCAGCGGCGGCGTATCGAAGGGGTGGGGCGGGTCGATGCACCTCTTCGACCTGGAGTCGCGCCTGCTCGGCGGGTACGGCATCGTCGGCGGGCAGGTGCCGCTCGCCACCGGTGCGGCCCTCGCGATCGACTACCGCAGCGGACAAGAGGCCGTGGTCTGCGTCATGGGAGACGGCACCACGAACATCGGGGCGTTTCACGAGTCGCTGAACATCGCCGCCTTGTGGGACCTGCCGGTCGTCTACGTGGTCGTCAACAACGGCCTCGGGATGGGCACCACGGTCGAGCGCGCCTCCGGCGAGCCCGAGCTGCACAAGCGGGCATCCTCGTACCGGATGGCGTCCGCCCGCGTTGACGGGAACGACCCCGTCGCCGTCCGGGACGCCGCGGCCAGCGCGCTCGCGAGCGCCCGGGCCGGCAAGCCGTTCCTGCTGGAGACGGTGAGCGAGCGCCTGAAGGGGCACTCGGTCGTCGACCCCGCGAAGTACCGCACCCGCGAGGAGGCCGAGGCCCTCAAGGCCGGTGACCCCATCGCCGCGTTCGCGGTTCGCCTCGCCGAGCGGGGACTCCTGACGGACGACGCGATCGCCGACATCGACGCTGCCGCCATGGCCGCCGTCGCCGAGGCCGTCGCGTTCGCCGAGGCGAGCCCGCACCCGTCGGTCGACACGCTCTTCGACTACACCTACGCCACGCCGGTTCCCAACGATTCCCGCAGGCTGCCCGGCCAACCGCTCTTCGAACCATCCCCCTCACCCACGATCGGAGCATCCGCATGAGCATGATGACCTACCGTCAGGCGCTCCATGACACCCTCCGCGCCGAGATGCTGCGAGACGAGAACGTGCTGCTCATCGGCGAGGAGATCGGCGTCTTCGAGGGCTCGTACAAGATCACCGCCGGCATGCTCGCGGAGTTCGGCGAGAAGCGCGTACGAGACACCCCCATCGCCGAGGAGGGGTTCACGGGAGCCGCCATCGGCGCTGCGATGCTCGGGCTGCGCCCGGTCGTGGAGATCATGACCATCAACTTCTCGCTGCTGGCCCTGGACCAGATCGTCAACCACGCCGCGAAGATCTACGGCATGTTCGGCGGTCAGGCCCGGGTCCCCCTCGTCATCCGCACCCCGGGCGGAGGCGGGCAGCAGCTCGGCGCCACGCACTCGCAGAACATCGAGCTGTATTACGCGTTCGTGCCAGGCATGAAGGTCGTCGCCCCGTCCAGCCCCGCTGACGCGAAAGCGCTGCTGCTGGCCGCGATCCGCGACGACGACCCCGTGCTGTTCCTCGAGAACCTCGCGCTCTACAACACCAAGGGCGAGGTGCCGGACGACGACACCCCCGCCGAGATCGGCCGGGCCGCCGTGACCCGCGAGGGTGCCGACATCACGGTGGTCGCTTACTCGCGCATGGCGGCCGTCGCCCTCGAAGTGGCCGAGCGGCTCGCCGAGACCGAGGGCATCGACGTGGAAGTGGTCGACCTCCGCAGCCTGCGCCCGCTCGACCGCGACACCGTCATCGCATCCGTGAAGAAGACCCACTGCGCCGTCGTCCTGGAAGACGACTGGCTCACCTACGGCATCGGCGCCGAGATCGCCGCGACCATCTCGGACGGCGCCTTCGACTGGCTGGACGCACCCGTGCGCCGGGTCGCGATGGCCGAGGTGCCCATGCCCTACTCCAAGCCGCTCGAGACCGCCGCGCTCCCCTCCGCGGACGACGCCGCCACCGCCATCCGGCAGACCCTCGCCGCGGTCTCCCGCCGCATCTAAGGACACCCCATGATCGATATCCTCATGCCCCGCCTCTCCGACACCATGCAGGAGGGCGCCATCGCCGCGTGGCACAAGCAGCCAGGCGACGCCGTCGCCGTTGGCGACCTGCTCGTCGAGATCGAGACCGACAAGGCCACCATGGAGTACGAGGCCTACGACGCCGGCGTCCTGCGCGACATCCTGGTCGCCGAAGGCGAGGTGGCAACCATCGGCACGGTCATCGCGCGCCTCGATGACGGCAACGACGACGCGCCCGCGAGCGCATCCGACGCTGCCGCGCCAGCGGAAGCAGATGCGGCTGGCGCGATGGGCGCACCCGACGCAGCGGCCGCGAGCGCGGACGCTCAGGCTTCGGAGGTCGCCTCCCAGGTCGAACCTCAGGGCGCAGTAGGACAGCGGCTGTTCGCGACGCCGCTCGCGCGCCGACTCGCTCGCGAGCACGAGATCGACCTGTCGGCTGTGCTGGGATCCGGCCCCGGCGGCCGGATCGTCCGCGCCGATATCGAGGATGCACGCGCACGTCAGGCCTCCCCCGAGGACACGGCCATCGCGTCGCCCGCTCGGTGCGCGTCGAGCCCGACGGCGGGCCAGGGCACCGGCGGCGCCACCAGCACCAGCACCAGCGCTTCCGATGCGCGACAGCCGACTGCCGTCCCGTTCGACAAGACCCGCGAAGTGATCGCTCGGCGCCTCAGCGAGAGCAGCAGCACGGTGCCACACTTCTTCGTCACGGCTGCGGCCGATGTCGAGGCCCTCATGGCGCTCCGCGCCGAGCTGAACGGCAGCCTCGAATCGACGGGGCGCCCGAAGATCAGCGTCAACGATCTCCTCGTGCGCGCATGCGCCATCGCGCTCCGCGAGCATCCGGGAGTCAACGCCTCCTACTCCCCGGAGGGCCGCGGAGAGACCCTGCTCCACGGGCGCGTCAACATCGGCATCGCCGTCGCCTCCCCGACTGGCCTCGTCGTGCCGGTGATCGGCGACGCCGACCTGAGCCCGGCGTCGCACATCGCGCGCGAGTCTCGGCGACTGGCCGGACTCGCCAAGGAACGCAAGCTCGGCCCCTCGGAGATGGCTGGCGGCACGTTCACGATCAGCAACCTCGGCATGTACGGCGTCGAGCAGTTCACCGCCATCATCAACCCGCCAGAGGGGGCGATCCTCGCGGTCGGCGCAGCGAGGCCAGAACCCGTCGCGGTCAACGGGGCGGTCGAGGTTCGCCACCGCCTGCGGTACACCCTCTCCGCCGATCACCGAATCATCGACGGAGCCCTTGCCGCAGCGTTCCTCGCCACGCTGACGGGGCTCCTCGAACGGCCCATGGACATCATCGCCTGAGCGCCTGGAATGGCGGTCGCGGGGGCGGTCGCACCCCCGCGACCCCGACCTGGTGATGGCGGTCCGGCTTCCCGGGCGGTGATCTCGTACTGTGGTGGGACCGTCGCTCGAACCGGAGAGCCCGGGCGACGCCCACTCCAGGTGGGAAGCTGAAGGAGGGACCACATGGGTCGACCGAGTCTTGTGCACGAGCGGCGCCCGCAGATCGTCGCGGCCGCGAAGCGAGTCATCGGGAAGTACGGGGTCGAGGGCGCGACCCAGGAGCGCATCGCCTCCGAGGCGCAGCTGAGCCGGGCGCACATCCGTCACTACGTCGGCAACCGCGACGAGCTCATCCAGCTCGTCTGGAACTCGACGATGGACCCGTACGCGCAGGAGATGCACGAACGGGTGCAGGCCGCGCGCTCCGGCCAGGGGCTCGAGGGGGTGCTCGACTTTCTCTTCGGCACCGGTGTCGAAGCGAGTCCAGACGATGCCGTCTTCGATGCGTTCCTAGCCTGGTCCCAGCACGATGAGCAGGTCAGGCGGCGCCTGCTCGACAGCTACGCGACCGTGGTCACCGAGGTCGCCGCGGCGATCAGGGCGACGCACCGGGAGATGGACGTCGCACGGAGCGAGGCGCTCGGCTACGCCATGCTGTGCCTCACCATCGGGTCTTCGAGCATGAGCGTGCTCCAGTTCCCCGACGCGCAGACCAGTCCGCTTCGCGACCTGGCCGCGTCGATGATCCAAGCGGCGGCGGCCTGAGCACCGCCGCCGCTCGATCGCGGCTCAGCTGCGGTCGGCGCTCGGCACCTCGAGACTGCGGGTGCTCTCGTCGTCGCCGACCTCGTCCTCCGATCGGATCTGCGCGGGCAGACGGCGGAAGCCCTTCGTCATGAAGCCGAGGTAGATCACGCCGATGATTAGCCAGGTGATGCCGAGCATCTTCGCTGAGGAATCGATGCTCACCCAAAGGGCGACATTGGTGGCGACGCCGATCAGCGGGAGGACCAGGTAGCGGACCACATCCATCCCTGAACGCCGGCGCAGGCGAACGAAGTAGTGGTTGATCACGGCGATGTTGACCATGATGAACCCCGTGATGGCGCCGAAGCTCGTGAGCGAGGTCGCGCCGAGGAGGTTGTCGGTGAAGAACACGGCGCCGAGCGCCGCGACGGAGACGAGCACGATGTTGTTGACCGGGGTTCCGAACCGCGGCGAGAGCTTGCCGAAGAACCGCTTCGGGAGCAGACCGTCGCGCCCCATGCCGTAGAGCACGCGGGAGACGGCGGCGACGGCGGCCATCGCGCAGAGGATGCTCGCGGCCTGATCGGCGACGAAGAACGTGATGTTCAGCGCTTCTCCCCCGATCCGGGGCAGGAGCTCGAAGATGCCGGTATCCGGATCCTCGAACTCCGCGTACCCGGTGGGCCAGGCGATCTGCAGGAAGTAGGCGATCGTCGCGAAGCCGAGGCCCGCGCCGATGCACATGATCAGGATCGCTCGCGGGATCGTGACGGTCGGCTGGTGGGTCTCCTCCGCGAGCGTGGAGACGGCGTCGAAGCCGAGGAAGGAGACGGCGAGGATCGAGGCCGCCCACATCACGTTGCCGAAGTTGAACGTCTCGGGGTTGTAGATCGCCTCCGGCACGAAGAGGCCGCCAGCTCCACCGCCCTGCAGGACGTAGCTCGTGATGAGGCCGATGAGCACAACCGCGAAGATGATCTGCGCGGAGACGACGGCGATGTTGAGACGGCCGGAGACTCGTGCTCCGAGGATGTTCATGACCGCGCCGAAACCGGCCGCGAGCAGCACCCAGATGGCAGTCGGGATAGCGGGAACGTACTCCTCCATGTAGATCCCGAACAGCAGGTAGCAGATCATCGGGAGCAGCATGTAGTCGAGCAGGAACACCCAGCCGGTCGCGAAGCCGAGGTAGGGATGCACGCTCTTCTGCACGTAGGTGTACGCGGATCCGGCGACCGGGAAGGCCTTCACCATCTGCGCGTACGAGTACGCGGTGAAGAACATGACGACCAGCGTCACGAGGTACGCGAGGGCCATCATGCCCCCGCTGAGCTCGGTGGCGATGCCGTAGAAGTTGAAGATGGCCGTCGGGGCGAGGTAGGCAAGCCCGAACGCCAGGAGGTGACGCAGCTTGAGTGATCGAACGAACTGGGTGGCTTGACTCACGGGTGCTCCTCTGGGGGTCTCCGTCGACTGCACTGTCGCGTGGAGTGGGGCACGAAGCGTGCCTCTGGCGAATAGATTACCAACATTGCTAATTTATGCCAGACTGCATTTCCAAGTTGTTACGTCTCTACCCGCAAGGAGCGCTCATCGTGGACCTGATCTTGACGAACGGCAGATTCTTCACCGCCGACGAGGCCGCTCCGTGGGCGAGCGGAGCCGTCATCCGTGACGGCCGGATCGCGCAGATGCTCAGGGAGGAGGCCCCCCGCGCCCTCCCAGAGGAGGGGCTCCCCGTCTACGACCTGGGCGGACGACTCGTGCTGCCCGGTCTGATCGACGCCCACACGCATCCCAGCGGCGTCGCGAAGAGCGCCTGGCACGTCTCCCTTCCGCAGACGGACGACGTGGACGCGATCCTCGCCTTCATCCGCGAACACGGCGAGCGGCACCCCAAGGAGGAGGCGCCCTACCTCTTCTTCGAGTACTACCCGAGCACGCTGTTCGCGGGAGGCGCCCCGACGAAGGAGCTCCTCGACTCGGCGATCAGCGACCGCCCCGTGCTCTGCCAGGACTTCAGCGACCACGCGCACTGGGTCAACTCGAAGATGCTCGAGCTGCTCGAGGTCGACGAGCACACGCCAGACCCCGTGCCTGGCCTCGAGATGTTCGTCCGTGACGCACACGGCGTGCCGACGGGGCACATCCTCGAGTTCGCGCACCTCCGCTTCATCGACCGCCTGTACGACTCCATCGGGTGGCGCCCACCAGAGGAGCTGACCGCCGAGAGCCTGAAGCCGTTCTTCGAGTTCATGACGCGGCACGGCGTCACGTCCCTCTTCGAGGCGCTCATCGAGGACGAGGACGTGCTCCCCGCGCTCCGCGAGCTCCACCGACGCGGGGAGCTGCACACCAGGTACGAAGGCGCGGTTCGGTTCCGGACCCTCGCCGACCTCCCCGACGCGATCGAGCGAGCTCAGCGCCTCGACCGCGAGCACGGCACGGATCACATCCGCGTGCGAACGCTCAAGCTCTTCCTCGACGGCACGAACGAGAGCGGGAACAGCGCGGTCCTCGCTCCGCTGATCCACGACGACTCCGGCAGCCTCGGCGAGATGCAGATCGAGACCGACGAGCTCGTCAGCTGCCTGCTGCTGGCGAACGAGGCGGAGATCGACGTGCACATCCACATGGTCGGCGACCGCGCCTTCCGGGCTGGGTGCGATGCCGTCGCGGCCGCCAAGGAGTCGCTCGCCGAGACGGGCGGTGCCTGGCGGACGCAGGTGACGTTCGCGCACTGCGAGCTCATCGATCCGGCCGACATGCACCGGCCGGCCGAGCTCGGCATCATCGTGAACTGGACCAACCACTGGTCGGCGGGGTACTTCGGTGAGGAAGCGAAGAGCTACCTCGGGGACGAGCGATGGGATCGGATGTACGACTTCCGGGGCGTCCTGCAGGCCGGCGCCTCGATGACCTTCGCGAGCGACGTCGTGACGAACTTCGAGCTCCACCGGGGAAACCCGTTCTTCGGCATGCAGGTGGCCGCGACGCGGGTCGACCCGGAGCTGCCCCTCGATCCCGACCGCTACCCGGGGAGCGTCCGGCCGAGCCGCGAATCCCGCTTCGAGGTCACCGCGCTCCTGCGCGGGCACACCATCGAGGCGGCTCGACAGCTCCGGATCGATGACAGAGTCGGGTCCCTCGAGGTCGGGAAGGACGCGAACATCGTTGTCCTCGACAGGGACCTCTTCGACGTGGAGCTCGACCAGCTCGGCCAGGTGAGCCCGTCGGCGGTCCTGTTCGAAGGAGAGCTGGCCTTCGGCTCGCTCACCTAGACCGATAGCGGTCTCCGTCCGCGAGGTCCTCAGCGAGATGTGCGCTTCGGAACGAGCAGAGTGATGAGGAGAACGGCGAGACCTGCGCCTCCGGCGACGAATCCCGCCATCTGGAGGATCCCGGCACCGATGTTCGCGTCGAGCGCGGTCGGGTCGGTGATGAGGACCGCCGAGGCGAGCGCGATGAATCCGATGGCAAGAAGAATCGTTCCGAGAAGTCGCATGCAGTGTTCCTTTGGTTGAAGCGCGGTTGGGTGTGGTCGTGATGCGTGCCTGGCTCAGCCCTCGTGGAGCGTGTACCCGACCCCGTAGACGGTGAGGAGCCTCGACGGCGTCTGAGGATCGGCCTCGATCTTGGCCCGGAGGTTCTTCACGTGGGTGTCGATCGTGCGGCCTCCGATCCAGCGATCTGTGCCGTGCAGGCGGTCGAGCAGGCGGGCGCGGCTGAGGACGATACCGGGGTGCAGGGCGAACTCCTCGAGCAGGTCGAACTCCGCGCGGGTGAGGTCGAGGAGCCGATCGGAAAGGGTGGCTCGACGCCGCTCCGGGTCGATCTCGAGGTCGCCGACGGCGACGACCCTCGTGGCCGGCGCCGTGCGGTGGACTCGCCGCAGAAGCGCTCGGACTCGGGCGACGAGCTCGCGCGGGCTGTACGGCTTGGCAAGGTAGTCATCGGCGCCGAGCTCGAGCCCGATGAGCAGATCGTTCTCGGTGGAGCGTGCGGTGAGCAGGAGTATCGGGAGCTCGAACTGCTCCTCGCGCAGCGTGCGGCAGACGGTGAGGCCATCGGCCCCGGGGAGCATCACGTCGAGGACAAGCAGGTCGGGCGCAGAGCGACGCACCTCGGCAAGCGCTTCGGCGCCGTCGGCCAGCACCGTCACGTCGTGCCCCTCGCGTTCGAGGTAGCGGCGGACGAGCTCGGACTGCAGCGCATCGTCCTCGACGATCAAGACTCTGGTCACGACCCAACCCTAAGCACGAGCCAGTCATGCGGTCTGGCTCTGCACTGAACGCTCACAAGTCCCTCACATCCGAGGACGAGCGTGGGTCACGGCCGCTCACGACACGAGGAGGACTCATGCTCCGCATCACCCACCGATCCCTGACCGCCGCAGCAGGCGCCATCGCGCTCGTCGGAGTGCTCGCCGCGTGCTCCGCGCCCTCAGCCGACCAGAGCCCTGAGGGTGGCACCGGCATCGCGACGTTGGAGACGGCCGCTCCGGCCCCGACCGAGGCCGCCGATGCGCTCATCGCGGAGTACGGCGAGCCGGTGCGCCTGCGGCTCGACATGTCGGATGAAGAGGAGGCGGACGCCTGGAAGGCGCGGGATCGCTGCCTCGAGGATCACACCGATGCACCGAAGGACGCCCCTGTGGGCGGCGGCGGAGACTCGGTCAGCGCCAGCGACGGTGGGGATCCGGCGAAGGCCGCCGAGGCCGAGGCCCTCTGCCTGCGCGTGGCGCCGCTGCCCCCGTGGGAGCTCGACGTGCAGAACCCGGATGCGCTGCGGTTCGCGCAGGGCGTGGTGGACTGCCTGCATGATCGCGGTGTCCGCGAGGTCGAGATCGCGGAAGCGGACCAGTTCGGCCGGATCAATATCGCCTTCGGCGGTGAGACGAACGATGCCACCTCGATCTCGCTCGGCATGCCGTACGTGGAGGCCTGCGTGGCATCCGAATCGGGTGGGAGCACTGCGTGACCCGGGGTCGCGGGCGCACCGCGCTCATCGTCACGCTCGCGGTCTGCTTCGCGCTCGCCGCGGGCGCCGGCGGTGCCGCCCTGGTGCTCCGGCCCGCGAATGACGCAGGCCCCGTGGAGGAGACAGCCGCGCCGGCCACCGCGGTCGTCGAGCGTGGCGAGCTCGTGCAGACCGCTCGCCTCGACGGTTCCGTCGGCTTCGGCGCCGCGGCCCCCGTGACGACGAAGGCGGACGGCATCATCACCTGGCTGCCCGAGGTCGGCGAAGTCCTCGATCGGGGGTCGGTGGCCCTGCGCGCGAACGAGCGCCCGGTGCCCGTGCTCATCGGCGAGGTCCCGCTCTACCGAGCGATCGACAAGCCGAAGATGGAGGGGGCCGATGTCAGCATGGTCGCGTCGAACCTGATGGACCTCGGCTATCTGTATCCCAGCGACATCGACACGTTCGAGACGGGGAAGCACTTCAAGCAGGCTGTGCGGGACTGGCAGGAGTCGCTCGGCGTCGAGCGCACCGGCATCCTCGGACCCGCCGACGTGGTCGTCCTGAGCGCGTCGAGTCGCGTCGCCGCCGTGAGCGCCCGCCTCGGCGACACTGCGGCTGGTCAGCCCTACACGGTGACGCTCACGACGCGCATCGTCGAGGCGTCCGTCCCGGCGCAGGACGCGGGGGTCATCGGCGCCGGTGCACGAGCCACGATCGAGCTGCCGGATGGACGCGTCGTCGACGGTTCCATCGACAGCGTGGACACGACCGGTGAGGGGGCCGAGGCGAAGGTCGACGCGATCGTCGCGATCGACGATCAGGCCGCCCTCGACGGCGTCGACGCTGCCGCCGTGACCGTCCGCATCGTCACCAGATCTGTGCAGGACGTGCTGATCGTCCCCGTGGCCTCGCTTCTTGCCCTCGCCGAAGGCGGGTACGCGTTGCAGGACGACCGGGGCGGACTGCACGGCGTCGAGATCGGTCTGATCGCGGACGACCGCGTCGAGGTCAGCGGCGAGGGAATCGACGCCGGCATGACGGTGGTGTCGGCACGATGACGACGACGCCTGCACTCGAGCTCGAGCACGTCAGCCGCATCCACCCCGGCGGAGTCGTCGCCCTCGACGACGTCTCGCTGCAGATCGACCCCGGTGAGCTCACCGCGATCGTCGGACGCTCCGGCGCCGGCAAGTCGACGCTGCTCAACGTGCTCGGCACGCTCGACCGCCCCACGAGCGGTGCGGTTCGCATCGGCGGGACCGACACCCGAAATCTGACGGATCGTGCGCTCTCCACCCTGCGGGGCAGCACGATCGGGTTCGTCTTCCAGGGCTTCCACCTGAGCGACGGCGTGACCGCCGAGCAGAACGTCATGATGGCGCTTCTCTACAGCGGCGTTCCGAGGCGAGCGCGCCGCGATCTCGCCCGCGCGGCGCTCGAGCGCGTGGGGCTCGAGCACCGCATTGGGCACGCGGCGCAGGAGCTCTCCGGCGGCGAACGGCAGCGAGTCGCCATCGCCAGGGCGATCGTAACCGATCCGCTCGTCGTCCTTGCCGACGAACCAACCGGCGCCCTCGACACCGCGAACGGCGAACGCGTGCTCGGCCTGCTCGAGCGACTGCACGACGAGGGCACCACCGTCGTCGTCATCACCCACGACGTCGAGCTCGCCACGCGACTGCCGCGGCGGGTCGAGCTGAGAGACGGCCGCATCGTCGCCGACACGAACATCGACACCACCACCACCGAGGCCGGCACCGAGGCGGTGGAGCATGCGTGAGCGCCGGAGACGTCTCGGCCTCCGAGACCTACTCGAGGTGGGCACGGTCGGGCTTCGCACTCGGCCGCTGCGCGCCGTGCTGTCCACCATCGGCATCGCCATCGGCATCGCCACGCTGGTGACCGTCACCGCGGTGCCCGCGTCCTCGCAGGCCGCGCTCGACGAACAGCTCACCGCGCTCGGCGCGGACCTGCTGCGCGCCGACCCACGTGCAGGTGCCGATGGAGACCCCGTGCCGCTTCCGGCCGAGGCGCTCGGCATGCTGCAGCGCATCGGGGCCGTGACCGATGCCGCGACGGTCGGCAATGCCCACGCCCCCATTCGCAGCAACGAGCTCCGCGAGTACCCGGAGACCGGGTTGACGACGCTCGCCGTTCGCGGTGACCTCCCCGCGGTGCTCAGGGCGGAGGTGACCTCCGGTCGCTGGCTCACCGAGAGCGACCTGCCCACAGCGGTGCTCGGCATCGACGCCGCTGAGCGGCTCGGCCTGTCCCAGCTTCCCGACCGTCCCGTCACGATCGACGTCGGCGGCGTCGCGTTCACCGTCATCGGAGTGCTCTCAGCGACGCCGCTCTCCGGCGACCTGCAGTCAGCTGTCCTCGTCGACGATGCTGCGGCGCAGCGCTGGCTCGGCTTCGATGGCGCACCGACGGTCGCCTACGTCACCGGTGACGAGGCGTCGATCGAGGCGCTGCGTCCGGTCGTCGCCGCGACCCTCTCCCCGGGGGCGAGCGGGCTCGTGCAGGTGAGTCAGCCCTCAGCCGTCCTCGCCGCGAAAGACGCCGCCCGTTCCAACTTCGATGGGCTGTTCCTCGCGCTCGCCGCGGTCGCGCTCGTGATCGGCGGCATCGGCATAGCGAACACGATGTTCGTCTCCGTGCTCGAGCGTCGCCGGGAGATCGGCCTGCGACGCGCGCTCGGCGCACACCGGGGGCAGATCCGGGCCCAGTTCCTCGTGGAGGCGATCCTCCTCTGCGCGCTGGGCGGCGCATCCGGAGTGCCGCTCGGGCTGCTCGGCACCGCAGCCTGGAGCGTCGTGCAGGGGTGGCCGCTGGTCGTTCCGGTGGAGACGATCGTGGCAGGTATGACAGCGGCGCTTGCGACAGGCGCTGTCGCCGGACTCGCCCCCTCGATCCGCGCCGCGCGACAGTCGCCGACGGCGGCCCTTGCCGCGACGTGAGCAGGCAGGGCGTCGACCGTGCGGATGCCATTCCGGGCAACAGCGATGAGAGCATGGCGGACGACATGAGCAGAAGCCGAAGAACCGGGGCCGCGGGCGCCCGACGTGTGCCCCGACTGCTCGCCCGCTACCTCGCGGCTGGAGTGCTGCTGGTCATCGCGTCGGCGGGCGGCACGATCTGGCTCGCGGAGACCTCCGAGTACCGCTACGACGAGCAGGCGTCCGGCGCCGCGCTCATGCGGGACGAGCAGGTGATCGACGAGCTCACGAACTGGGCTGGGAGCCACACCGACTGGAGCACCGTCGGGCCAACGCTGCTGCTCCTCAGCAACGAGACGGGGCGCCGCATCGCCGTCATCGACGCTGCGGGGACGGTCATCGCCGACACGGCGCCCGAGCTGCCCCGCCCAGCGAGCTCCACTCGGCTGCTCGACCCGCTCGAGCCTCTCTCCGACCCGGTGACGCTCGAGCCGCAGCTGCACGAGGGAATCACCGGGCCCTTCCTGCTCGATCAGGCGCAGCGCGACCAGCTCACGGGACAGGCGAGCGCGGTGGTGGAGTGCCTGGGTGACGCGCTCGTCGACACGACGGTGTGGGCGAGCGGTCGCCCCGTGGTCGTCGGCGGAGAAGACGCCCCAGATTGCGGCCGTGCGGCCCTGAACACGCCACTGCCGAGCGAGCGGACCGCCCTCGACGAGCTCCGCGATCGCACGAACGCGTGCCTGCTCGCGGCAGATGCCCCTCTCGTCACCGACGTCGAGCTCGCCCTGCCCCCGTCGAACGACTCCGCGCGTCTCGCGCTGCGCGCCGTCCCGGCGAGCGGCGATACCGCAGACGAGTGCCTCCTGCAGGCGCGCATCGACCAGTCCGAGGCGACGACCGCGCCCGCGGTGCACGTGGTCCTCACCGACGAGCGACGCGGCCCGCGGGGTCCGCTCGACGCGAGCCCAGGATCGATCGCCCGCTTCGGAGTCTTCATCGTGGTGCTGCTCGCGCTCCTGTCGGCAGCTGCCGCGCTCATCATCGGGCCGACCCTGCGGAGCGCGCGCCGACTCGAGACCGCCGTCGATCGCTTCAGCGCCGGTGACCGCGACGCTCGCACGGGGCTGCATGCCCGCGACGATCTCGCCGGGATCGGTGCGGCATTCGACCGCATGTCCAGCGAGATCGCCGGGCACGAAGCGTCCCGCCGGCGTCTGCTCGGCGATATCGCTCACGAGCTGCGCAGCCCGCTCACGAACATCCGCGGATGGGTCGAGGCTGCGGATGATGGACTCGGCCTCGATCATGCGGCGCTCCGCCGGCTCGTGCTCGACGAGGCCAGTCGCATGGAACGCATCACCGGCGACCTCCAGCTCCTCGCACTCGCGGAGTCCGGTGACCTCGCGCTGGAGCGCACACGGTGCGATGCGGCCGCCGCCGTGCAGGAGCTCGCCGAGGCGTACCGAGCCCGCGCGGCCACCGCAGGCGTCGAGCTGAACGTCACGACCCCCGAGCAGCTGCCGCTCACCACCGATCCCGCCAGATTGCGGCAGATCCTCGACAACCTCCTCTCGAACGCGCTCCGGCACACGCCGTCCGGCGGACGCGTCGACGTCGAGGCGGCGACAGCAGACGGCACGGTGCGCATCGCCGTGATCGACACCGGGACGGGCATCGCCCCAGCCGACCTTCCCCGCGTCTTCGATCGCCTCTGGCGCGGGGAGCCCTCCCGGGCCCGCGCAGGGCAGAGCACCGGCCTCGGCCTCTCGATCGCCCGCAGCCTCGCCGAAGCGCTCGGCGGCACCATCCAGACGTGGAGCACCCTCGGCGAGGGCAGCCGGTTCGAGGTGTCACTGCCTGCGCTCAGGCCGCAGTGACGAGTTCCGCGTGCGGCGGGATCAGCCCTGAGCCAGCCAGAAGTCGACCTCCTGCTGGCGCGGCCTCGGGACGACCCTGGTCTCGTCGCCGAGCTCGAGGACGTGATCGGGAGAGGCCTGGAGCGTGGGCCAGGCAGGCCGCGCACCGCCGTTCGGGTTTCCAGTCGTGACGAAGGCCAGCCAGTAGCCGGTCATCTCGGCCTCGAGACGACGATCGATCGCCTCGTAGGCGACGTCCCCATCGGCCCCCAGATTGCCGTACGCGTACATGACCTCGGCCCCGTGGTACGCGCCGAATCGCTCGAGTGCGGGGTCCGGAGGCACCCGCGTGAAGAAGTACGGATAGACGTTCCCGGCACCCGTCGCCGCCGCGCTCACGCCCCACTCGTGGGTCGGACTGATCATGGATCTGTCGGTCTCCGCCCGCACGCGCGAGTCGAGCACCTGCTCGGCGGTCTCGCCCGGGTACAGCTGCAGGAAGGCATCCGCCTCCGCGCCGTAGGCCTCGCGGGCTTCCTGCTCGTAGGCGCTCGGATCCGTGTCCAGGCTCCCCAGCAACGACAGCGAGGCTTCGTCCGCGTTGCTGCCCAAGAGCAGAGGGACATCATTCTGCGCCCCGGCGGCGTAGATCTCGGTGGGCGAGGCGGGGAGCAGCTCGCCGTCGATGTGCGGCCACCAATGCGCCGACAGCGAAGCCGCAGCTTCCTGGATCGTCTCGGAGGGCAGTGCGCGCAGCTCGGCCAGACTCGCGACCCCGAGCGCTTCCTGCAGCGAGGCTGCGGCCGCGCGCGCGTTCTCCGCGGTGTCGTACAGGTCGCCGGCGTCTCTGTCACCGGCCGTTCCGAGACAGCTGCCGCTCTCGCCGATGAGGCCGTGGACGAGCCCCGCGGCGAGCGGGGAGACACCGACGATGCAGGCGCTGCCGGAACCCGCCGACTCCCCTGCCACGGTGACCCGGCCAGGATCGCCCCCGAACGCGGCGATGTTGTCCTGCACCCAGTGCAGCGCGGCGATCTGATCACGCAGACCCTGGTTGCCGCCGGCATCCCCCAGCTCCTCATCCGCGAAGAAGCCGAACACGCCGAGACGGTAGTTGATGGTGATGACGATGGCCTCGCCGCGAGCAGCCAACGCGGCACCGTCGTATGCGGGAAGCGCCCCAGACCCACCGGTGAATGAGCCACCGTGCACGAACACCAGCACCGGGAGCCGCTCTTCGGGCTGCGCCGAACTGCTGCGCCAGATGTTGAGCCGCAGCGCATCCTCGTCCGTGGCGTAGCCACCGAGCAGGGTGTTCTCGAGCGGCACATCCATCACCTGCGTCGCCGCGCGGACGAAGAACGTCGGCTCGGACTGGACGGCAGAAGGGCCGAAATCGTCCGCGATCAGGGTCTCGGCGCGAGGAAGCGCGGGCTGCGGCGCCGCCCACCGCAAGTCGCCGACGGGAGGGGCCGCGTACGGTATGCCGGCGAATGCCTCGACCCCGGCTTCCTCGTCGCGCACCCCGACCACCGCTCCCTGCTCGGTCGCCACGGCGGCGGTGTGCGCACCATCGATGGTCCGGGTCACGATCGGCGGACCAGCCGCGATGGCAATCGCTGCGACGAGGGAGGCGGACACCAGCCATGCCGGCACCTGCACGAACCACCGGCGAGAGCCCCACGTGTGCGCCGCGAGCGCGACGAGCAGCACGCTGGCGCCCACCAGCAGCCAGGCCCACCAGAGCCCCTGGTTGAGCCAGACCAGAACCCCGCCGAGGGCCGAGACCAGCGCAAGCGGCACCCACCACCTGGCGCCGAACTTCGCTGTCCGGGACGCGCGCGGAGTTCGCGGACTGCTCATGGTCTTCTCCTCTTTTCAGCGCTCAGACACCTCACCACACCGCGACCTCCGCCGAGGCAGGGTGCGCGACGATGACTCGCGTCGTGGTGGGTCAGTAGAGCTCGAGCGCCAGTTCCTGGGCGAGTTCCATGCTCCGCCAGCGCGCGGGCGAGAAGTCGTACGGCATCATCTGGACGGCCTCGGCGAGGCTCGTCCCGCGCGCTGCACGGGCGTCTTCGGCATCTTCGGCGGCGTCGTCGTCGTCAGCGTCGTCATCGGCGGGAGCAGGAGCGGGATGTGATTCCTCCCAGGCGTCGAAGCGGTCGTTGTCGGCCTGCGCGAGGCCGGAGCTCTCGATGACCCCGTTGAGGGTTGCCTCGAAGGCGGCCCGTTCAGCGGCCACCTCAGCCACGCGGGGGTCGTCGACGGCGACCGTGTCGTCGAGCGCCTCCTCGGCGGCGTCGATGCGGTCGGCCTCCTCCCGCAACTCAGGGTGGGTGGCCAGGGCAATGAATCGCGATGCCTGGACGGAAGCACCGAGTGCGCCGAAGATCCGCTCGGTCACGAGGAGG
The DNA here is from genome assembly GCF_015351275.1 of Pseudoclavibacter sp. VKM Ac-2867. NCBI lineage: Bacteria > Bacillati > Actinomycetota > Actinomycetes > Micrococcales > Microbacteriaceae > Pseudoclavibacter > Pseudoclavibacter sp. VKM Ac-2867. Next base: position 181,397 of record NZ_JADKSL010000002.1, on the reverse strand, counting down.
GTGTCCAGGTCGTCCTGCCGCAGGGCCCCCTCTGGCAGCTCTGCCAGGCGGTCACTCACGACATCGGAGAGCAAGCCCAACCTGCTGCCCTGCGCACGCATGCGCTGCACCGCCGTCCGCTGCCGCTCGAGTTCGGCCTGCCGCGCGACGAGGGACTCCTCCAGCCGCTCGAGGATGCGCGCGACATCGCCGCCGCTGCCGACTGAGTCGGCCACGCCCGCGTCCGCGAAGGCATCGCGGATGTCGTCCAAGGCGATGCCGGCGTCGGCCATCCGACGGATCCACAGCAGCTGGATCATCTCCTCGTAGCCGTAGCGGCGGCGGTCGTCGCTCCCCCGCGCCGGCTCCGGGATCAGCCCCAGCTGGTGGTAGTGGCGAATCGCGCGGGGCGTGGTCCCGACGAATTCGGCGGCTCCGCCGATCGTGACCTGGCGGGGCGGGATGAACGACGACAGCATGTGGGGCCTTCCTCGGGGGTGGCTGGATGCATCCACTGCACCACATGACGCTGCGGAAGGTGCAAGTCCGCCGTCGATCCGCGCCGGAGACGGCGGGGTCTAGAATGAGAACTGTTCTGGTGTTATGGTGTTTATGTACAGTGGAGTTCGCATGCGGAAAGTAATGATCTCAACGAGCGCCTCGTTGCCCATCTACGAACAGATCAAGACGCAGGTACGGTCGGGGATCCTGTCCGGAGATGCCGCGGCAGGCGAGACGTTGCCTTCATTGCGCCAGTTGGCGGCAGACCTCCGAGTGAGTGTCATCACGGTGACTCGCGCGTACAACGACCTCGTCCACGAGGGCCTGGTCCGCAACGAGCACGGCCGCGGATTCGTCGTGCTGGAGGTCGACCCCACGATCGCCTCCGGAGCCCTGGAGGAACGAGTCGCCGCCGCACTGCACGAGCTGCTCATCGCAGCTCGAAGCGCCCACATCGACATCGACGAAATGCACCGACGCCTTGATGAGGCTTGGAGGAACAATGACTGACGACGCAGCGCAGATCTCAGACCTGCGCATCACTCGACCCGACTTCACGGTCGAGGACATCTCATTCAGCATCCCGCGCGGTTCCGTGGTCGGGCTCGTCGGCCCGAACGGAGCCGGAAAGACCACCATCATCCGCTCCCTACTCGGCCTGATCGCCCCTGACGCGGGACGCATCGAGGTCTTCGGGGGCCCAGCTGGAGCGAGCACGGCCCTCGCAAAGACGGGCATCGTCCTCGACCGGCCGACAGCCGCCGAGGACTGGCGCGTGACATCGCTCGGACGAAGGCTCTCCCCGTTCTACCCGAGGTGGGACCACGCCCGCTTCGCGCAGCTGCTCGACCGGTTCAACATCCCCGAGAAGCGACGAGTCGGTGAACTCTCCCGCGGCCAGGGCGTGAAGCTCGCGCTCTCCTGCGCCCTCGCGCAACAGCCAGAGCTCCTCATCCTCGACGAGCCCTCGAGCGGACTCGACCCGGCATCGCGCCGGGAGATCACCGACGTGATCCGCGAGTTCATGGTCGACCCGCGGCACGCGGTGCTGTTCTCAACGCACATCACGACCGACCTCGACGAGCTCGCCGATGACCTCATCGTGCTCGTGGGCGGGCGCATCGCGCGCCGAGGCCCACTCCCCGACATCAAGGAGAGCTACGCCATCGCGCGCGGCACAGGCACAGTGCCCGCGAGCGCACTCGGACCCCAGCACACCGGCCAGGGATGGACCGCACTCATCCGCGTCGACGACTCCCCGCACTACGGGCCCGAGGTCGTGATCGACGACGCGACCATCGACGACATCATCATCCACCTGGCCGCCGCACACGAGGAGGCAACAGCATGACGCTCGCATTCACTCGCTTCGACCTGATGTCCTGGGCCGTCAAGAAGCAGACGCTGCTGCTGCTCGCGTTCATCGCCCTGGTCGGCATCGTGCTCCCGCTACCGGGGATGGCGATCGCCGCATCCGCCCTCGTCACATCCCTGATCCTGTCCGCCCCGTTCCTGGGCGACGAACGCGATCGACTCGACACGCTGTACGGGGTGCTCCCGATCTCGCGGGGCGCAGTCGTCGTCGGGCGCGCGATCTCCGTGCTGCTCTACGGCCTCGCCGCAGTGGCCGTCGCGACCGCCGTGACCTTCGTCATGGCGTGGGTGCGCAACCGCGAACTCGCGCCCGAGCTGCTCCTCGTGAACTACGCGGCGGCGTTCGCGATCATCGGCCTGGCGGTCGGCGTGCAGCTCCCCGTGCTCTTCCGCGTCGGCTACACGCGTGGACGCTTCATGGTCTACGCCCCGGTGGTCGTCATCGCGGGCGGAGCTTGGGTGGGCCAGGCCACCGGCGTCCTCGGCGACGACACGTTCTCGGCCCTGCCCCTCGAGGGAATCGTCGCGGCGTGCGCCGCCATCGGCATCATCGGCATCACCGTGGGCACCGGTCTCGCTGCACGCTTCTATCGGGCGCGCGAACTGCGCTGACCACGTTCCTGCGGTCCAGGGCGTCTGCATCAGACAACATGCATTGCAATACCTTGCATTACAAAGTAAAGTGCAATGCATGACAACCTCAGTCGGTGCGCAACTCCGCAAGGGCGTCGTCGAGTACTGCGTCCTCGGACTCCTCCAACAGGGGCCCATGTACGGGTGGCTGATCTCAGAACGACTGGTCTCCCTCGGGCTCATCGGCAGCATCGGAACGCTCTACCCGTTGATGACTCGACTGCGCGAGCGTGAGCTGATCGCCGCGCACGCCGACGACTCCGACTCGGCGCGACCCCGGAAGTACTACGCCATCACCAGCCAGGGACACGCCGAGCTGGAGCAGTTCAGGTCCCAGTGGGCGCCGTTCGCCTCCGCCGTGGAGGAAGTCACACAATCACGAACGACCACCACCACGACCGCGAGCGACAGCATCCGCTCACGCGACCAGACGGAAGCAGGAGACCGATGAAGCCTTTCGAATCGCAGAACGAAATCGCAGGCAGCTACCTGAAGGAGCTCCAAGCAGCGCTCCGCGATGGGGTGCCCCAGGTCCGGGACGAGGTGCTCAACGACATCGCGGACACGCTCCGCGGTCTCGACGCCGACGAGACTCGAGCCCGCATCCGGGAGCTCGGGGCGCCGAGCACGATCGCAGCCGACGCCATGGCGGAGACACCCTCGCTCGAAGCGCCCGGGCCGAGCCGCGCCTACCCGATCATCATGTCCATCGCCCTCATCGCCGGCTGGTACCTGGTGCCGGTGCTCGGCTGGGTGGCCGGACTCATCATGATCGGCGCGAGCCAGCACTGGTCGTCGCGAGTGCGCAGGAACGGCATCCTCGCGTCCGTCGCCGTGATCGTCGTCTCGACCATCGGCATCTTCGCGTTCCGCGGGACAGAAGCGTGGGTCGTCGGCGTGATCATCTTCGCCGTACTGCCGCTCCTCGGCAACATCTTCGTCGCCGACTACCTCCGCCGCCGGTGGGCAGTACCCAGCCAGCGGTAGATCCGATGCACACCCGGGCCAGACCGGGCCAGCTCGACGGCTCCCCCGACGAGCTGCGACCCGCATCCTGCGGCAGAATGGCGGTATGCGCCCCCGTCGATTCATCCCAGCGGTGATGGTTCCCCTCGCGCTCGCAGCACTCGTCGGATGCTCGCCCACCGCACCAGCGGAACGGGAGCCGCCGAAGTTCGAGCTCTCCATCAACGAGGTGCGCGACGCCTCGAAGGAGGTCGCCGAGGGGATGGTCGCGGAGTTCCCGGAAGCGACCAGGCTCGTCGAAGCCGACCCCAACGTCTTCGCCTGCAGCGGCGAGGAACCCGGAATCGGCCGCTGGGTGTGGGCGACGACGTTCTCGTCCACTGACCTCGCGAGCACCATCACGCAACTCCAACAGGAGTACGGCGACGCCGTGACCTCCACAGGCACCGCGAGTGAGACCGTCGAATATGCCGACGGCTCGACCTGGCCGGCGACAGGCGCACACACCTTGATCGAGGAAGAGACCGGCTCGTACCTCCTGAGCTACCCGGCAGGAACCGAAGGCCAGGTCCTGCTTCGCGTGGTCACCGCCTGCGGCGTGGTGCGCTGAGCACCCCGCCATCGGGACGATTCGGAGCCCATGGGTCTTACGAAACTGGGCGCTCATCACTCGCCGTCGGACCCTTGCCAGAGCCACTGACCAACATCAGTGCAAAAACAGCGCTTGAACCTTTCCAACTGGCCGCAGGCAGCGATATTGCACTCATATTGGACAGCGGCGGCGCGGACACGAACCCCTCGGACCGGAGAACCCACGCCCGGGCGCAAACTGGGTCGCTGGCCCCTACCACCTGCGCCAGCGCACCTACCCGCAGGACCTCGTGGGCCCCGACTTCACCTCCCTCTGGCCGGGCACGCGCGCGGAGCGTCCCTCGGAACCGGCGACCCGATCGGCGATACCGTGATCGCATGACAGGCGGCACTCTGCGTTGGGCGACCGAAGCTGATGCGCGGGAAGTTGCCGTCGTGCACGTCGACTCGTGGCGGGCGGCGTACGCGAACCTCATCCCCTCGGAGGTGCTGGCTGCCCTGAGCGTCGAGCAGCGCACCGCCGGCTGGACGCGGTGGATCGCCGCCTCGCTGCGCGGTGATCCGACGGACCTCGACGCCGCGCGCCCGCATCGACTGCTCGTCGCCGAGGACGGGGAACGCATCGTCGGCTGGGCCGCGTTCGGGCCTGGGAGAGACCCCGACGAAGGGCACCGAGGGGAGCTGGGCGGCCTGTACGTGCATCCAGACCACTGGTCGACGGGGGTCGGCGCTTCGCTCATCCGTCGCGTCGAACAAGAACTCCGCACGGCCGGCCACGCGAACGCCTACGTGTGGGTGCTGTCGGGCAACGAGCGGGCGATCGGCTTCTACGAGCGACAGGGTTGGCATCCGGACGGCGCCAGCAAGATCGCGGACGAGGGCAGCGCTCGCGCGCTCGTCGAGCTCCGACACACGAAGCCGCTGACGTAGGACGCGCCTCGGACGGCGGCGCTGCCCCCGCAGCGAAGTCCACTGTCGGCGACAAGAAAGCCGCACCGGTTAGCTCTGCAATTGCCGTTCGACTACGATCCTTGCTCGGAATTGCTAGCCATGTCACGAGGGTCGCCTGATGCCTCGTGCCGACCGAGCAAGGAGCCGGCCGTGCAGTCGCCCGAGTCAAAACTCACCCCAAGCAGCTACGGCGCAGTTCGCCGGACGACCAAGGGAGAGAAGACTCCCCGAATCACGCAGAGCTATGGCGCAGTCTCGAAGGCGATCCGCGGGCAGGGGCTCCTCGATCGCACGCTCGGGTTCTACGGCGCCCTCGCGGCAGGCCTTCTCGTCGCGCTCGCCGCTGCGATCGCTTCGTTCATCCTGCTCGGGGACAGCTGGTTCCAGCTGCTCATCGCGGCGGCGCTCGGCGTCATCTTCACGCAGTTCGCATTCCTCGCACACGAAGCCTCCCACCGCCAGGTCCTGACCTCGGGGCGGGCGAACGACCGGCTCGGTCGATTCCTCGCGGCCGGCATCGTCGGGATGAGCTACAGCTGGTGGATGACGAAGCACACCCGTCATCACGCCAACCCCAACAAGAAGGGGAAGGATCCCGACATCGACTTCGACACGATCTCCTTCACGGAGGAGTCGGCGAGCGAGCAACGGGGTCTGCTAGCGCTGATCACTCGCAAGCAGGGGTATCTCTTCTTCCCGCTGCTGACGTTCGAGGGCTACAACCTCCACTTCCGGTCCATCAAGTCGCTCTTCTCCCGAGAGAAGATCACGGGTCGGTGGGTGGAGCTGACGATGATCGCGGTCCGCTTCGCGATCTACCTCGGCGCGATCTTCTGGATGCTCCCGTTTGGTCTCGCGGTCGCGTTCGTCGCCGTGCAGATGGCGGTCTTCGGGGTGTACATGGGGGCGTCGTTTGCGCCCAACCACAAGGGAATGCCGCTCATCCCCGCCGACGTGAAGCTCGATTTCTTCAGCAGGCAGGTCCTCACCTCCCGCAACGTGCGGGGCGGCTGGTGGGCCAGTGCGCTCATGGGCGGACTCAACTACCAGATCGAGCACCACCTCTTCCCGAGCATGCCGAGGCCGCACCTCGCCCGCGCTCGCGAGATCGTGCGCGCCCACTGTGAAGAGCAGGACGTGCCGTACACGGAGACTTCGCTCCTGGAGTCGTACCGCATCGTGATCGAGTACCTCAACCGGGTGGGGCTGCACGCTCGCGACCCGTTCGACTGCCCCGTCGCCGGCGACTTCCGACGTCGCTAGGCGACCACGCCCACCTGCCTCGGTGAGTCCAGAGCTCAGACGTCGCCCGCGAACCCGCGAACCGCCTCGGCGACCGGCGTCTGCCCCTCGTTCAGCTCCAGGATCTGCCGACTGATGGACGGCTCGAGAACCAGGGCCTCGAGGACAGCGGCCACATCTTCTCGGGGTATCTCGCCGTGCTCCTCCGCGGGCCCGAGGGAGACCTCCCCGGTTCCAGCATCATCCGTCAAGAGCGACGGGCGGAGGATCACCCAATCGATGTCCTGACGGGTCAGGCTCACCTCTGCCCGCTTCTTGGCCGCGAAGTAGTGCTCCTCGTCGTCGCTCAACGCTCGTTCACGCCACGCTTCGGGAAGCACGGAGAGCAGAATGAGTCGCGCCCCTGGGGTGCGCTCGACCGCCTTCGCCACGCGACCGAGGGCGGCGAGGTCGATGTCGTCCGTCACGCGCTGGGGGCCAGCGTTCGAACCCGCGGCGTAGACGACGACATCGCAGTCGCGGAGCATCGCCCGGAGGTCGTCAGTGGTGGCGGCTCCGAGGTCGCCGAGCAGCGGCGACACCTCGGCCCCCTCAAGCGAAACGGCCTGCTGCGGGGTCCGAACGAGACCGGAAACGGGCACACCCTGACCTCGAAGGCGGGTCGCGAGCAGACGGCCGACCCTGCCTGAGATGCCGAAGATGAAGACGCGAGGATGCACCGCGTGCTTCGGTGCTGAGCTCGACTGCTCATCGGCAGGAGTGGGAGCTGAGTGGATGGGCTTCGAAATGATGATGGTTCCTTTCATCGGCGAACCTCTTCTGCTGCCAGCAGGTTCACGAGCTCCTCGTATCCGTAGAGACTGGCGAGATCCTTCGGCGTGAGCCCTGCGTGTGTTCGCAGCACCAGTGAGGCTCCCGCCTCGAGGAGCACCCGAGCCGAGTCGACGTGGCCGTGCCAGACCGCGTCGTGCAGCGCAGTGAGGCCGTTGTACAGCCCCTGTGCGTCAAGGTCTGCCGACAGGCCTGTCTGGCGTGGCGCAAGCAGGCAGCGGAGGACGTCAGCATGTCCGAAGTAGGCGGCATCGTGGACCGCGGTGCCCTTCATCAGGCCGATCGTGAGGCGCGGGTCTGCGCCGGCATCGAGGAGACGATCTGCGACATCGACGTGACCTTCGCGAGCGGCCACACCCAACGGCGTGTAGTCGTCATCGAAGCCACCGACGATCGGGTGGCGCTCGTCGAGCGCGGCTCCGCGTGCGATGAGCTGCTCCACCGCGGAGAGATCCCCCGCGCTCGCGGCGGCGAACAGAGCAAGGGAGGCCACATGCCGCTCGTTGGCACTGTCATGGTCCAGGATGAGCGCTTCGATGGCACCCAAGCCATCCTCGCGGGCGAGCTGGGCTGCCGTCTGGTGCCAGTGGTTCATCACATCGGTTCGAGCTCCGCGGTTCAGGAGAACCTGGACGGCTTCCGGCTGCTTCTGGAGGACAGCGTCCATGAGCGCGGTGTTCCCGAGAGACGGGGACTGCTGATCGATGAACGCGCCGTGATCGAGGAGCAGCGACACCACATCGCCGTTGCCGCCCTGCGCGGCTTTATGAAGAGCTGTGGCACCCATGTGGCGTTCCACTCTCAGCGGGTCGGCGCCTGCGGTCAGCAGGAGGTCGACGAGTTGCGCGTTCCCGAGAGCGGCGGCGACCATCAGGGGCGTGAGGCCGTCTGGCAGGGGCTGGCTGGCGTCCGTTCCCGTGCGAAGAAGGTCAGCGACCCCGGACAAGTCTTCCAGCCGGACAGTTTGGTCGAGGTTCGTCATCGTTCGCTCTCACTTTCAGCACCCGTGTCACTGGTGCATTGCCATTCGATACCGGCAAGGAATGCCAAGATCTCCGCCGTCACCCTTTCGGCCGCTTCGTGCTGCGGCCAGTGCCCGACCCCTTCGAGGCGGACGACGTCTACCAGCCCAGGGGCGGATGCGCGCAGCTGCTCGACGGTCGGCGGTTCGGGATGGAAGAGCTGGCAGAGGCCATCTTCAGCGCCCCATATGTACAGCGCGGGCTGCCGGATCGGCACCCCCTTGAACGCCGACATCTGCTCGAAGGTGATGTCGGACGCGCGGTAGTAGTTCAGGCCCGTCGCGAAGCCGCTCCCTTGGAAGGCGGCGATGGAATGCGAGACATACGTGGGGTCGGCCCAAGCGGGGACGCCGACTGGCGCAGGTCGGAGCATGCCTCGGGAGGAGTCGACGGGATCCCACCCTTCCCCGACGGCGGGGCTTCCGGAAAGCCAGTACAGCGCGCTCGGAATGGATGCAGCCGCGGGCTCGAAGGCGAGATGCCCGTCAGGCTTCATCATCTCGAACGCGTAGTAGCTGTCGCCCAACCCGTCCTTCTTCAGCTGGCTCCACAGGCTCGCTTCCCCGCGGGGCAGAAACGGGATGCTCAAGCTGACAAGTCCGCGGAACAGGTCTGGACGGAGCACCATCGCGCGCTGCGCCACGTCCGCACCCCAGTCGTGGCCGACGAGCACGGCCTCGGAGATGTGCAGCGCGTCCAGAACCCCGACGAGGTCCCCCACCGTGTGGAGAGCACTGTAGAGCTCGACGCTGCTTGGGGAGTAGCTTGCTCCGAACCCTCGCATGTCGAGAGCCACAGCCCTGTATCCCGCCTCAGCGACTCCGGCCATCTGACTGAGCCAGGTCTCTCCCACGTCAGGGAACCCGTGGGCGAACAGGACAGTGGGCCCATCTCCTTGATCGAGCACTCGGAACGGGTGGCCGTTCACGTCGATCTGCCGCTCGTGCAACTGCGGCCTGTTTTCTTCTCCTCGGTTCAACGGTGGTTCTCCATCTCTCTTCCGTGGCCGAGCCGAAGCGGTTGGGCGCAGAAACGCCCCACTGGCGCCTTCGACTCGGTAAGCTACTTTCTGTAGCAACACTAACCTACTGAAGGTAGCTTAATGACGGCCCAGACACCACTACCCCTCGAGGAACCACGGAAGCGTCGCCTGCCCTGGGACGCTCGCCACCAGGATCTGCTGGAGAAGGCGCTGGCAATCGTGCGGCAGGACGGGGTAGACGCCCTGACGCTGGGCACCCTCGCCCAGCACGGAGGCGTGTCGAAGCCCGTCGTCTACGATCACTTCGAGTCGCGCTCGTCGCTGCTGACCGCCCTGTACCGATGGATCGACGCGGAGCGAAAGCGGGCGTTCCAAGAGGGGATGGCCCAGGACGGCCTCGCCCACGAGCCCACGATCGACGCCCTCTCCGAGACGTACATCCGGTGCGCGACGGATGCGAGCAGCGAGTTCTTCGCCGTCGGGGCTGCGATGACGGGCAACGAAGAACGTGCCCGCATCTACCGCGAGCTCGAGGAGACGGGCGTCCAGATGTTCGAGGCGATCCTTCGGCCGCACGTCGTCATGCCCGAACCGGAACTCCACCGCCTCTGCATCGCCCTTGTCGGCGCGGGCGAGTCCCTGTCGGCCTCGACCCTCAAAGGCGCGATCACGGAGGCCGAGGCGATCGCGACATACTCCCAGCTGATCGGACTGGCGACGAAGAAGGGGAGCGGACGTCAGGTCTGAGTGCAGACGACCGGGTGATCCTCGTCCGCGCATGGCCGGGGCTCCCATCGTCGAAAGTGGGCACCTTCTTCCGATCGAAGAGCCCCACCTCATGCGGCGTTAGGCTGACCGCATGCCAGCCAGGGGGACCTACGCACGGGGCGCGAAGCGGCGAGAGGAGATTCTCGGCGTGGCACTCGCGACGATCGCGGAACACGGATATCACGCAACCAGCCTCCGTGGCATCGCCCGATCACTGGACATCGACCCAGCGCATGTCGGCTACTACTTCGGATCACGCGAGGGGCTGCTGCGCGAAGTGATCGAACGGTGGGACGCGGACCTGCACGAGCGCACAGAGGGCTGCGACCAGTTCGAGGTGCTCCTCGACGCACTGCGATTCAACGCCGAGGTCCGAGGAATCGTGCACCTCTACCTTTCGTTCGCGGCGGAGGCCGCGCAGGTCACCCATCCGGCACACGGGTACTTCACTGCGAGATTCGAGGGACACGTCGCCCGAACGACCGAGACCATCCTCGAGGGGCAGAGGCAGGGTGTCGTGCGAGAGAGGGTCGTGGCTGCTGACGCGGCACGGCGCATCATCGCCACCGCCGATGGGGTCCAATTGCAATGGCTCCTGGACCCCTCGGTCGACGCCCACGCACTACTCGCGGCGACCATCGACGACCTCTTCACCACCGGGACTCGAACCAGCATCCGCTCCGCCTCGCATCACACTCGGTAGCGCAGATCGCGCCTCCTACGCCGACGGAGGAGGCGCCGTGCGGTGGCGCCTCCTCCGCGGATGTTGCAGTTCGGACTAGGCACGAACCACCAGGACCTGTGCGGTCACGGTTCGCTTACCCTCCTGCCGGGTCTGACCCTGCTGCAAACTTTACACACTGTTGAAAGTTGTGGCGAGCCTCTCGGATGCGATGCGATGAGACCTCCCGCCGAGCCACCCGTGCCGCGGATCGTCGGCAGCAGGCTGGCGCCGAGCGCGCGGCGACCTGCGCCACCAGACCTCAGCGCGCTCCGTTGCCCGTGGGCCCGTCGGCGAGGTCCCTGAACCGGGGTGCGCCCAGATGCATGCAGACCGCCGCGACGCTCAGCAGCGTCGCGAACACCGCGAGCACGACCTCGGTCCGCATCACGCCCCCGAGCACTCCGATCACGAGCACCGTCGACGCGGATGCCGCATAGGTTGCGACGGCGAACTTCGACGCGAGCGAGCTCTGCTGACTCGGGGCCGCTCCGCGCGTCAGGTGCACCAGCGAGGTCCGGTAGGCCACAGCCCCGCCAGCACCGAGCAGTGCCATCGCGAGCAGGGCGAGCGGGTTGTTCGAGATCAGCACCGACGTGACCGCGAGCGCGCAGCCGACGGCGAACGCGAGGTGACCGCTCGCCGCGGGGAGCAGCCGACCGAGCGGCACGCTCGCGAGCTGAGCGATGGCCGCGGCGACCAGCATGGTGACGCTGCCGGCGAACTGCGCAATCGGCATCGAGGCATCGGAAAACACCGTGGGCGCGTACACGACGCCCGAGCTGAGCCCCGTCCAGACGACGGCGGCGCGCGAGATCGTCCGGACGTCCGCGCGCGTCAGGCGCCGGGAGGCCGGAGCCCCAGCCCCGCCCTTCCGCGCAGCGCGTGGCACACCGCGGGGAAGCAGCAGGGCGAGCACCAGCGCGAGCACGAGAGCTGTCGCGGCACCAGCGAAATACATGGACATCGCCCCTGCGACGGTCTCGAGCGCCGCAACCCCCTGGGCGATCGCAGTGCCGACAACAGCGCCGACGAGGTTCCCCGTCGCAGCCAGCCCCCGCCCGCGCCCTCTGAGCGCACCCACGACCAGACCTGCCGCACCGCCCGTGGCGAGTCCGACCGCGACACCGGTCGCGGCCCGTCCGACGAGCAGCTGCACCTCGCTCGAGGAAGCGAGGAGCAGGTTCGCGAGCGCAGCGATGAGCAGGGCCGCGACCACGGCCGCACCGGGTGTCACCCGCAGCCGCGTGAATCCGACGACCAGGAGGGTGGCAACCGCTGCCGATACGTAGACCACGAACGTCAGCGACACACCGAGCGGGCTCAGGGGAACCTCGGCCCGGAGCATGGGCAGCAGCGGGTTGATGCTGTTGGCGCCGGCGATCACGAAGCCGAAGGCGATGGCGGCGAACGCGGCCAGCGCACGCTCCCTGGGGCGGATGTTCGTCAAGGGCACTCCAGATATCGCTCACCGATCGGATCGCGAAGGCCCCGAAGGTCACCTGGCGCGCGGGTGCCACGCACACACCCTGCTGAGGCCGAGTGTACCTCCGAACCGCCGGTGGACAGCGCTCCAGGATCCGTGTACATTCATGCAACGGACATGTGACTGGTCATGCAGGCAGGATCCGATTGTTGCTCTACAGAGCTACGATCGGGTCCTTTTTTTGTTGCCCGGAAGCTGTCCCCCGAGTTCCAATGGAGGAGCACAACATGAACATCAGCTCAGAGGCGGCAGAGATCCTCGAGCACGTCGGCGGGAGCAGCAACGTGTCTGCCCTGCAGCACTGCTCGACCCGCCTGAGGTTTACCCTCAGCGACGACACCCCCGTCGACGAGGCCGCGCTCAAGTCCATCCCCGGCGTGCTTGGCGTGGTCCGCGGCCCACAGACGCAGGTCATCGTCGGAGGACGGGTCCTCGAGTACTACCGAGCGGTCGAGAAGCTCCGCTCGGGGTCACCGACCGCCCCCGCGGCCGAGAAGCCCCGCACCCCGTGGACCGCCAAGCGGGTCGGCTCGAAGGTGCTGGACTTCGTCGTCAGCGTCTTCGTGCCCATCATCCCCGCCATCGCCGGCGCGGGAATCTTCAAGTCACTCCTCGTCCTCGCGGCTGCGCTCGGCTGGATCGACCGGGAGAGCGATTCGTATGCGCTCATCTCCGCCGTCCCCGACGCCGTCTTCGCGTTCCTGCCGCTGCTCGTCGCCTACACGACCGCGAAGAAGCTCGACGTGAACCGGCCGGTGGCCCTCGGCTCCGTCGCGCTGCTCCTCTTCCCCGGATTCACGAGCCTCGTGACCCAGGATGGCGGCGCGGCGCTCTTCGGGATTCCGGTGCCCGTCGTCAACTACAACGCGCAGGTGTTCCCCGCGATCCTCGCGGTACTGCTGCTCTGGGGCGCGGAGCGCTTCTTCACGAAGTTCTCGTGGCCGCCCATCCGCACCTTCTACGTGCCCCTCATGTGCTACCTCGTGGTCGCGCCTGCCACGGTGTTCCTCATCGGCCCGTTCGGCTTCGAGATCGGCGACCTCTTCGCCGGCCTGCTCTTCAACTTCCACAACACCTTCGGGTGGATCGCCGTCGCGCTCCTCGCCGCCATCCTGCCGTTCCTCATCTCTGTCGGCATGCACAAGCCGCTCCTGCCGCCGACGATCACGACGATGGCAACGTACGGCAAGGAGAGCTTCTACCTGACCGCCTCCCTCGCGCACAACATCGCCGAGGCCGGCGCGAGCTTCGCCGTCGCCGTCCGCACCCGCAACCAGGTGCTCCGCGCCACAGCGATCTCCGCAGGCTTCTCAGCACTGTTCGGCGTCACCGAGCCGGCCCTCTACGGCGTCACCCTCCAGAACCGACGCGCCCTCATCGCGGTGCTCGCCGGCGCCATCACCTCGGGCGCATACCTCGGCATCACGTTCGTCGACACCTTCGCGATCGTCAGCCCCGGCCTCGCGAGCTTCTCCATGTTCATCGACGCCCTCGACCCGTGGAACCTCATCCACGCCCTCATCGGCCTCGTGATCGGCGCGGCCGTGTCGTTCATCGTCGGCGTCGTGCTGTGGAAGGACTCCGACTCTGGCACCCTGCGCGTGCTCGGCAAGACCGACGAGCATGCGGACCCGGACGCCAGCGCGGACGCGGGCACGGATGCCGCAGCGGGTGCGACGCAGCCTCGCGCGCTCACGATCGTCTCCCCCATGCAGGGCGAGGTCGTCGAGCTCGCCTCGCTCGGCGACGGGGTCTTCTCGACGGGTGTGCTCGGCGACGGCGTCGCGATCCGCCCCACGGATGGGCGCGTGGTCGCCCCCGTGTCGGGCACCGTGACCTCCCTCCTCGACTCGCAGCACGCGATCGGCATCCGCACTGACGACGGCGTCGAGGTGCTCGTGCACGTCGGCATGGACACCGTCGTCCTCGAAGGCGCCCCCTTCACAACGCACGTCGCGCAGGGTGACCGAGTCGAGGCGGGCCAGCCCGTCATAGACGCGGACCTCGACGCCATCGCCGCGGCTGGCCTCGACACGATCACCCCCATCGTCGTCGTCAACACGGCCGGCGGCGACGCGCAGTTCGACACCGGCCAGCACGTCAACCGGGGCGCATCCCTCATCTCACTCACCAACATCAAGGAGACCGCACATGGCACTGTCTGATCACTTCCTCTGGGGCGGCGCAATCGCCGCGAACCAAGCCGAAGGCGGCTGGGGTGAGGATGGCCGCGGCTGGGTCGTCACCGACGTGCTCCGCCGCCACCCGAACGCCAACAACGACGACTTCGCCGCGCTGCACGCCGTCACCCTCGAGAGCATCGCCGAAGCCAAGCGCGACCCGGACCCCACGTACTTCCCGAAGCGGCGCGCCATCGACTTCGTGCACCGGTACAAGGAAGACCTCGCCCTGTTCGCCGAGATGGGCTTCAGCGTGCTGCGGGTGTCGATCCTCTGGTCGCGCCTGTACCCGACCGGCGAGGAGCTCGAGCCCAACGAAGACGGCATCGCCTACTACCTCGACCTGTTCGAGGAGATGCAGCGCCACGGCATCCAGCCCCTCGTGACGCTGTCGCACTTCGACGCACCCCTCGAGCTCGCGGTCACCCGCAACGGCTGGCTCGACCGGGCCACGATCGGCCTCTTCGAGCGTTTCGCCCGCACCTGCTTCGAACGGTTCGGGCACATCGTGAAGCGGTGGATCTCGTTCAACGAGATCGACGGCATGGAACGCCACCCGTTCACCTCGGGCGGCATCATCGAGGAGACCGTGACGGGGACCTCGATCACGCAGGCCTGCTACACGGCCCTGCACCACCAGTTCATCGCCGGCGCATCCGTCACCCGCATGCTGCGAGAGCTGCACCCGGACGCGCAGATGGGCTGCATGATCACCATGCTCACGACCTACCCGCGCACCTGCCACCCGAACGACGTCGCCGCGACGCGTGCGAAGGAACGCCTCCTCTACATGTGCTCGGATGTGCAGGCCGGCGGGTCGTACTCGCCGATCGTGCTCCGCCAGCTCGAGGAAATGGGGGTCACGGTGCCGTTCGAGGACGGCGACGTTGAGCTCCTGCGCGAGCACACCGCCGACTTCGTGTCGTTCAGCTACTACATGTCGATGACCGAATCAGTCGACCCCGACGCTGAGCGCACGCCGGGCAACACGGTCCTCGGCGTCAAGAACCCCTACCTCGGCTCGTCCGAGTGGGGCTGGCAGATCGACCCGATCGGGCTGCGCATCTCCCTCCTCGACCTCTACGACCGCTACCGCAAGCCCCTCTTCATCGTGGAGAACGGGCTCGGGATGCGCGACACGGTCGACGAGGACGGACGGATCCGCGACGACTACCGCGTCGAGTACTTCCGAGCGCACTTCGAGCAGATGATCCAGGCTGTGGACGAGGGCGTCGATCTGCTCGGCTACACCAGCTGGGGGCCCATCGACCTCGTCAGCTCGTCGACGTCGCAGATGAGCAAGCGGTACGGGTTCATCCACGTCGACCTCGACGACCTCGGGAATGGCACACTGGAGCGCCGACGCAAGGACTCGTTCCACTGGTACCGCCAGGTCATCGAGTCCAACGGCGCAGACCTCAGCTAACCCCCTCCCCTCCAAGCGGCGTCAAAGGAGACCACCGTGCCCGCCATCAAGAAGGTCCTCAATTCCAGTGTGGTGCTCGTCGTCGACGACCGCGGCGTCGAACGCGTCCTGCTGGGCAAGGGCATCGGGTACGGACAGAAGCCGGGCGACGAGGTTTCGGCGACGATCACGGACCAGGAGTTCATCTCCCTCCCTGACTCGGATCACCGGAACCTCGTCGAGCTGCTCGCGCAGATCCCGGCAGAGTACGTCGAGCTGACCCGCGAGATCGTCGCGGATGCGGGTCGCGCGGGACTCACCCTCGACCCGCACGTGTACCTCACCCTCACCGACCACCTCCATTTCGCGGTGGAGCGATACCGGAAGGGCATCGCCCTCACGAACCGGCTCGCGTGGGAGGTGCGCACCGTCTACCCGGACCACCACGCCGTGAGCGTCCGTGCTCTCGACGACGTGGAACGACGCCTCGGAGTGCGGCTCGGCGAGGAGGAGGCAGCCAACGTGGCCTTCCACCTCGTCAACGCCGACACGGGCAAGCTCGGCGTCGACTCGATGCGCGTCGTCGACCTGGTCGCGAAGGTCACGAGCATCGTGACGATGACCTCCGCCGTCCGAGTCTCCAGGAAGGACCTCCACGCCTCACGGTTCCTCACGCACCTGCAGTTCTTCGCGGAGCGCTTCTTCGCGGGCCAGCTGCTGGGCGGCGACGACTTCCTGTTCCGGAACCTCAGTGAGCGAGCCCCTCGTGCGATCGCGACCGCTGAACGCGTGCGCACGTTCATCCGCGAGACGCACGGCGTGGAGCTGCCCGACGAGGAAGTGGCCTTCCTCGCGGTGCACATCGCGCGCGCCTCGCCGGAGTAGAGAAGAGAGGCGAACGCGGCGCCGCGCGGTCTTCTCCGGACAACGCGGCGCCCCATTCCTCCTACTGGCGTCGGTCCCCGGCCTCGGCCGCCTGCCCTTTGAGGCGCCCCGCGACCCACACACCCACCAGGGCGAGTGCGGCGGTGGACCCGAAGACCGCGAGGAACGCGGGCGTCGTGGCTCCGAGCCGCGCGACGGCCGCCCCACCGAGGCCGGCGATGACGGCCGTCGCGAGGGTCTGCGCGAGCTGCAGACTCGCGCTGATGCTCCCCGCGGCCGAGGTCGGCGTGGCCGACATGGCCGCCGCCGTCGATGCGTTGAACGCGATCCCCATCCCGATTCCAGCGATGCCCCAGCCGACGACGGCCCAGCCAGGCCAGACCACCGGAAGCGCGACAGCAGCCCCCATGAGCAGCTGGCCGCCCAGCAAGACGAGCATCCCGAACCTCGTCGAGCGAGAACGCTGCCCCGGTCTGGCCGCATCGATCCGCGCCTGCACGAACGACCCGGCCGTCCAGGCGAGCGCGCCGGCCGCGAGACCCAGCCCTGCGATCGTGACATCGAGGCCGTGGATGCTCGTGAGCCCGAGGGGCAGGAACGCCTCCGACCCGAAGTACACACCGCACAGGATGAAGCGCACGACGACCCCGGCCGGTGCACCACGACGCGCACGGAATGAGCCCACTGGCAAGGTACGACGCAAGCCCACGGCCGCGGCCACCAGGCCCATGACGAGCAGCGCAAGCATCAGCGGGAGCGCATCCACCTCGAGGCCGAAGAGCACGGCCCCCGTCCCAGCCGCGAGGAGCACCGAGAACCAGACGGGCGCGGAGAACAACCGGCCGCTCCGCACCCTCGGGCCTGCAGAGACCCGGAGTGCACCAGGCAAGACGAGCGGGAGGAGGAGGATCGTGATCGGCGCGATGGTCCAGAACACGACGCGCCAGTCGAGCACCGTCGTGAGCACCCCGGCGAAGACCGGACCCAGGAGCGACGGGATCGTCCACGCCGACGACAGGAACGCGAACATGACGGCCTGGAGCCGAGGCGGATACGCGAGGCCGACCAGGCTGTACGCGTACGCCATGATCGCTCCGACCCCGAATCCCTGGAGCGCTCGCGCGGCCACGAACACGCCCCACCCGGGGGCGAGACCGGCGAGCAGGCAGCCGAGTGCGAAGACCAGGCTTCCGACCACCACTGCCCGCGCGGGCCCCCTGCGGTCGATGTCGCTCCCGGCGACGACGGTGCCGACGATGCTGGCGAGCATGAGTGCAGAGAGCCCCCAGCCGTATCCGCGCAGGCCGCCCAGCTGTTCGGCGACGGTCGGGAGGACGGTTGCGACCCCAAGCGATTCGAAGGCCACCGCCCCGACGCTCACGAGGATCCCGATCGTGGACCCGCGCAGACGTGGCGAGAAGACACCTCCGGCCTCGACCTCTGAGGGTGTCGTCGCCCCCGCCGTCGAACGCGATTCATCCTGCTGCATGCCCACTCCCATCATTACATTCCACACCGGAACGTAATGAATGTAGGGTACGGTGAGGCAATGCCGCAACCAGAGCCGCACACCGCACCCCAGACCCGATCACTGCCGCACGGCCGCCCCCGCGACGCGACGATCGACGCCAGGGCGACCGAGGCGGTCATCGGCCTCCTCGAGACCGGTCAGTATCGCGCGCTCACGATGGAGAACGTCGCGGCAGCCGCCGGCACGAGCAAGCCCGCGCTTCGGCGGCGCTGGAAGAGCCTGCCGGGCATCGTCGTGCACACGCTCATCTCGGTGCTCGGAACGACGCCGACGCCTGACACCGGCTGCGTGCACTGCGACCTCGTCAGCGGCATCTCGAACATCGCCGACGGGTTCGGCAACTCCCCCATCACCCGCGCACTCCCGGGGCTCCTCGCCGACCTGGAGGCCGACCCGGAGCTCCGCGAACTGTTCCTCAGCGAGTACTTCGAGGCTCGCCGCGCGACGACCAGGACAGTCCTCGAGCACGCCATCGAGCGAGGAGACCTGCGGGCGGAACTCGACATGGAGCTCACCCTCGACCTCCTCGCGGCACCGCTCTACTACCGAGCGTTCTTCGGCCACCAGCCGATCGACGCGAAGCTCGCCGAGCGCACGGTGCTCAGCGTCCTGACCGGTATCGCCGACCCCTCCTGGAAAGAACGGCACCATTCGGAACAGGACCGGCCACCAAGCTAGCCGAGTCGAGCACCGCCTCGAACGCCGTGCTCAAGAAACGGACGATGCTGCCGCCGCCGCGCGGTGCGCGCGCACACGTCCGCGGGATGCACACGCAGCCGCCGGGCACCACCGTCTGCGGCCGGATGAATCCAGAAAGACCCAGCGACAGTCGACCTCATCGCACTGGCGAAGGAGCGCACGGTCGGGCCCCCGCAGCGTGAGGGTCGCCTGGATGGCGAGCGCTGACAGCGCGGACGCGACATCGCCGAGCGGCGCCCCAGCCAGAGCCGGGTTCCCCTTCGCGGAGAACTCGAGGAGCGCGTCCACCCTCAGCTCCCTGGGCGGCGAGGGCTCCACGGCTGCCATCGCCAGCCCACGAAGGGTCTCGCGGAGCCGCACCGTTTCCTTCAGGTCACTTTCGCTCGGCGCCTCTCGGGGCCGCAGGCCCATCAACGTGAGCCACCGTTGGAGGTCGTCAGGGCCCTGAAGGCGCTCGACGGGATGCGCGCCGAATGTCTGCCCCCGAGTAGCGAGGAGGTTGAGCCACGCCGCTCCACCATCTGTCCTGAATGCTGTCTTGTCGGCCACTCGACAAGTGTAACGTGTGAACCGTTACAGAATGGAGACGCCATGGACAAGCAGTACGACCCAGAAGCCGGCCTCGATGCGCTCGCCGCGTTGCAGGAACCCGAGACGACGCAGGGATGGCGCACGACCGTCGACGCGACGGCGCCCGGTTTCGATGAGTGGATCGTCGGTGCGGTCTTCGGCGGCACCTACCAGCGCCCCGGGCTCAGCCCCCGCGATCGGCAGCTCCTCAACCTCGGAGCCCTCGCGGCGCTGGGCGGCGTGGATCCTCAACTGCAGGGACAGATCGCATCGTCGATCAGGATCGGCATGTCGAGAGAAGAGGTCGCCGAAGCCTTCGTGCACCTCGTCGCCTACGTCGGCCTGCCCCGCACCATGGCGGCCCTGCGCGCACTCGACACGGTCTCCCCGAACAGCACGACAGCGTGAGCGCTGAGGTCGTCCGAACGATTGCCGGCGACCTCGACGCAGCGAGCCTCGGCGTCGTGGACTCGCACGACCATCTCTTCCTCTCCACGCCCGCCCTGCCGGGCCAGGAGCTCGCCGACTTCGCGGCCGCGGTGCTCGAGGCTGACCTCTTCCGCGAGGCCGGCGGAACCACGATCGTGCAGTGGACTCCGCGCGGCCTCGGTCGGCAGCTGGCCGCACTGCGAGAACTCGGGCACGCGTCCCGGACCCACATCGTCGCCGCGACCGGCCGGCACCGCCGGGAGGTCTACCCGCCCGGGCATCCGCTCCTCGACGCCAGTGCCGTCGAACTCGCGGCGGCCTTCGTCGACGACGTGATCGATCGGCGGTGCGGCCTGATCAAGGTCGGGACCGGACCGGCGGGCGTGACGCCGTTCGAACGGACGAGCTTGGATGCAGCTGCGGCCGCGCATCACGCGACCGGTGCGCCCATCGCCGTCCACCTCGAAGGAGGAAGGGGCGCCCTCGAGGTCGTCGGCCTGCTCCGGGAGCTCGAAGTGACGCCTGAAGCCGTCGTCCTGGGACACCTGGGCCGCAACCCCGACCTCGAGTACATCGCCGAAGTCAGCACCACGGGCACGTACCTGTGCGTCGACGGCCCCTCGCCCAACCACGCACGCACGGACACCGCCCTGCTGTCTGTCATCAGCCGGATCGTGGACACGGGCCACGCCGACTCGCTCCTCATCGGCGGCGACACCACGACGCGCTCGGCGACAGCAGCCGACGGCGGGGCCGGGATGCGCGGCCTCCTCAGCCAGACGAGGCGGACGATCGCCTCGCGCGTCGGTGACGCCGTCGCCACAGCGATGTTCACGGCGAACCCCGCTCGGGCGTGGCGCCTTCGCGGCAGTGAGCACCCCGAACGACGAGCCATCTCGGCGGACGCGGATGCGCGCTGCGCAGCGTCACGCGCGCGGATCGTGAACCGCAGCTCCGTCGGCTAGCTGGGGATGATCGTCCCCTGGTGATACCGGAGGGTTGGGCCTCGCGTGTCCCAGAGCGACGCATGCCTGCTGTCCCGACCGGGCTCATGGAGCACGTAGTTCACGAGCACGAGCTCCGCGCTCACCCGATTGAAGAGCCACTCCGATGTGCGCGGCAGAGGTCGCTCCTCCTCGCCGGCCAGGGCCGCCACCGACTCCGCGTACGTCCAGCGACGCCCGGAGCGCCCGATCTCCGCGAAGTCCTCGGACAGGAACGCGGACGTCTGGGCGGAGTCGGCTCGAACGGCCGACGAGAGCAGCGCGAGTTCAGCGCTCTTGATGTCTGCGAAGTCCTCGGTATCCGTCTCCCACATAGAGCGACCCTATCGACGCATCGGCTCTCCGGACGCCTGAGAGGAACTGCCCGGACGCCGACCGGACACGCTGCCCCGCAGCGCGCCAGCAGCAACCAAGCCGCAGACCACGAACATCCCGGCCCCGGCCGCGACCGGTATCGCGATGTCGACCACCCCCAGGAGCCCGCCCATCGTCGCCCCGATGGCGAGCCCCAGGAGACCGAGCACGCGCGTGCTGGCGCCCACGCGGCCGAGCAGCTCGTCCGGGATGAGGCGCTGGCGGAGGGACTGCGAGCAGATGTTCCAGACTGTCGCGTGCAGGATGTAGAGCGCCAAGAGCACGCCGGCGACGATCGGCTTCGTCGTGAGGCACAGCCCACCGAGCGTGAGCGCCCCCAGCGCCAGACTGGCCACGATCGTCCATCGGTATCCGAGCCACGTGCGAAGCCGGGCTGCGAGGAAGGAGCCGAGCAAGCCGCCGAGGGCCGACGCGGCGAGCAGCAGGCCGTATCCGGTGCTGTCCAGGCCGAGGCGCTCCTCGGCGAACAGCACGAGAATCGAGAAGGGCAGCATGTAGCCGACGCTCGCGAGCGCTCCGATGAGCGCAAGACTGCCGACGACGCGGTGGCGTGCCAACCAGGCGATGCCCTCGCGCACCTCGACGAAGACCGAACGTCGTGCATTGCGCGCATCCCCTCCTTTCCTCGACGGTCGCCGAATCGGCAGCGCGAGGGCGACGAGGCCCGCGACGGCCCACAGCCCACCCATCGCGAAGACAGGGGCTGCTGCGGCGAGTGCGAACAGCAAGCCCCCGAGGGGAGGGCCCGCGAACTCGTCCGCGACGAGCTGCGCCGCCGCGACCCTCCCGTTCGCGGAATCGAGTCGCTCGCGGTCGACGAGCGACGGCAGCATGGCCGATGCGGCGTTGTCCGCCGCGCTCTCCAACGTCGCGACCACGGCCATCGCCGCATACAGGACCATGAGGGAGGAGAAGCCGAGCTGGATGGCCACGGCAAGCCCCAGCAGGGCGCAGCCGCGCAGCACATTCGCCGCGACGATCAGGGTCCGACGGTCAACCCGATCGACCCAGACGCCGATGGGCAGCGCGACCAGGAGGCGGACCAGCGCGTAGAGCGTCGCCAAGCCCGCGACGAGGCGCGGGTCGTCGGTAACCGAGGCGGCCAGCAGCGGCATCGATACGAACGCGATGCCGTCTGCCAGGTTCGACAGGGCGTTCGCGCTCCAGAGCACACGAAATCCGCGACCGAGTGGCATCCGGGAAGCCTACCGATGCGTGGCTTGCCTGATATCCCTCATCAAGCGCGGAGTCCGAAGGCGTCGCACCTCTGGCAGCCAGGCCCGCGCCGGGTAGCTCAGCCGCACGACGAAGTAGTTGAGGTACTCGACGGCCCCGAATGCCCATGTGAACAGGACGAGCACCGCGACCAGCCAGGAGCTGGGCCACCAGGCCACGACGCCGACGAGACCGCCGACGAGCACCGCGAGGTTCAGCCACTTCAACACCCAGAACGTGCGCGCGAGACCGACGGGCATCCTGGAGGTGCCGACCCAGCGGCGGGCGAGCAGCCAGTACGAGCCACCGTGCAGGAGCACGAGCAGCAGGGGTGCGAGCGCCGACCAGAACGCGGCGACGTCACTGCCCGACGGCAAGATGGGTGGCACGACCCACACGCCCAGCATCGTGAAGGTCAGGACCGACGCCAGCTCGCCGGTGCCGAGCGAGAAGTACTGGCGGCGGGCAGCGTCGCGCAGCCCAGGCAGCGAACCGCTGGGACGGGACGGACTCACCCCGTCGAAGCCGGGCGGCCGACGTTCCGTCACCTCGAGCGCTCGACCGAGTTGCTGCTGCTGCGCACGACGAGCCTCGTCGGCAGGATGCGGTGCTCCCCGCTCCGCGGCTGCTCGCCTTCGGCGCTCGCGTCGACGCGCCCCACCACCATCTCGACGGCCGCGGATGCGAGCTGCGCCGGATCCTGCGCGAGGCTGGTGAGCTGCAGGTACGGCAGCTCGGCTTGCTCGGAGTCGTCGAAGCCGACCACGGCCAGGTCCTCGGGAACACGCTTGCCGAGGAGGCGCGCCTGGGCGACGACGCCCTGCGCGCTCCGGTCGTTGAAGGCGACTACAGCGGTGGCGTCCGGGTAGCGGGCCAGCGCCTCCTCGATCACCTTCGCGCCGGCGGCCTCCGAAGCTCCGCCCGCGACGATCGCGACCTGGTCGCCGAGCCCGGCAGCAGCCGTGGCGGCGAGGAACGTGGCCGTGCGCACCTCATCACCCGAGACGCCAGGCGCCCCGAGGTACAGGATGCGCGAGTGCCCGCGCTC
Organism: Pseudoclavibacter sp. VKM Ac-2867; assembly: GCF_015351275.1. NCBI lineage: Bacteria > Bacillati > Actinomycetota > Actinomycetes > Micrococcales > Microbacteriaceae > Pseudoclavibacter > Pseudoclavibacter sp. VKM Ac-2867. The sequence goes on along the minus strand of NZ_JADKSL010000002.1, from coordinate 158,009 downwards.
GTGCAGGTGCCGCACCGCCAGCTTCATGCCGCGCGCGTCGTCCATGGACACGCTGTCGAACGACGCCGACGAGTACTGGCTGGCGACCGTGACGACGGGAACCTCCTCGGCGATGCGGTCGAGCTGCTCCTCGGGCAGCGACGCTCCGAGCAGGACGAGCCCCTCGACCCGCTCCCCCAGCAGCGCCTCGATCGCATCCGCCTCGCCCCGTCGCTTCGTGACCGCAGCGAGCGACACGTTGTACCCGGCAGACCGGGCCGCGAGCTGGAGCTCGTCGATGAGCTCGCCGTGGAACGGCTGCGCCGCGTGGAAGACGATGCCGACGAGGCGCGAGCGGCCCTGCTTGAGCATCCTCGCCCGCTCGTCGCGCCGGTAGCCGAGACGGGCAGCGACCTCGAGAACATGCGCGCGCGACTCTGGGCTCGCACCCGGCACGTCGCGCATGACGATCGACACGAGCGGCTGCGAGACGCCAGCCGCGTCGGCGACGTCGCGCATCGTGACGCGCTTGCCGCCGCCCGGTCTCACCGGGCGGCGGGCGTCTCGTGCGTCAACGTCGCTCATACCTCGATGCTAAAGGCCTCCCGGAACCTGCGGAGCGCGAGGTCGGAGTCACCGGACGCGAACGCCTCCATCGCGACGACCCCGCGGTAGCCGAGCTCGTCGAGTTCCCGAGCGACCCGCGGGTAGTGGATCTCGCCCGTTCCCGGCTCGCAGCGCCCGGGCACATCCGCGACCTGGATCTCGCCGATGAACGGCAGCGCGCGCCCGCACAGGTCGACGAGGTCCCCCTCGCCGATCTGCGCGTGGTACAGGTCGAGGTTGAGCCGAAGGTGCGGGCTGTCGACCGCGGCGACGAGCGCGATCGTGTCGCTCGCCCGGTTGAACGGCACGCCGGGGTGGTCGACGGCGTGGTTGAGGTTCTCGAGCGTGAACACCTTGCCGTACTCCTCGCCGAGCTTCGCGAGGCGCTCCAACGTGCGCAGGGCGGCGAGCCAGTCGGCCGGAGTGGTGTGCGCGCTCGGGCGCACGGGCAGGCCGTTGTCGTCGAGGCCCGTCCCGTGGATCACGAGGCGCGGCACATTCAGCACCTGGGCCGCCTCGAGCGACTCGCGCGCCGTGGCGACGATCGCGTCGGCCCCGTACGGGTCGATGAGCTCACCTCGGATGTACCCAGACATGGAGCCGAACGTCGCGCCGGTCGCGACGAGCGCATCCAGGTCCTTCTCCCACCACCGCCAGATCTCGACCTCGAAGCCGGCTTCATCGATGCGGCGCACTCGCTCCTCGAACGGGAGGTCGAGGAACAGCATCTCCGCACACGCGGCGAGCACGAACGGCGATTCGACAGCGCCCGAGCCAGCACTCGAGCCAGCACCAGCGACGGCCCCGCTCATCGGACGACCTCGACTGGTGCGCCGGTCTTGACCGACTCGATGCAGGCGAGCGCGATGACCATGGCCTCGAGCGCGGCCTCCGTGCCGGGGCGGGGGGTCTCGACGCCGGCGACGGCGTCGACGAATGCCTGCAGCTCGCCCGTGTAGGCGGCACGCATGAGCTGCGTGTCGGCGCGCACCGTGTCGAAGGACGCGCCCGCCGCGCCATAGAGGCGCAGGCTCGACGCCGCCAGCTCACCCGCGGTCGCCATGCCGGCGCTGCCGAAGACCTCGGCACGGGTGTCGTAGCCGTAGGCGGCGGAGAAGTTCGCCTCCGCCGTTGCGATGGCGCCGTTGTCGTAGCGGATCGTGACGACAGCGGTGTCGAGGAGGCCCTTGTCCTTGAAGTCCGGCGCGACGAGCGCATCCGCGACCGCGTAGACCTGGGTGGCGCGGGAGCCCGGGTTGAAGAAGTTGAGGGTGTCGAAGTCGTGGATGAGGGTCTCGAGGAAGATCGTGAACGGCGGGATCGCCGCGGGGTTCGCGAGGCCCGGGTCGCGGGTCACCGAGCGCAGCAGCTGCGGCGTGCCGAGGGCTCTCGCGTCGAGGGCGGAGCGCAGCTCGGGGAACCCGTTGGCGTAGCGGCGGTTGAAGCCGACCTGGAAGATCACGTCGTGGCGTTCGACGGCGGCCTCGACGCGGCGCAGCTCCTCGAGCGAGACACCCGTCGGCTTCTCGCAGAAGATGGCCTTGCCTGCCGCGGCCGCCTGCTCGACGAGCGCGGTGTGGAAGCGGGGCGGGGCCGTGATGACGACCGCGTCGAGGTCGGGGCGGGCGAGCAGCTCGGCGATGTCCGTGTACGACTGCTCGACGCCGAGCGTCTCGGCGAGCTTCGCCGCGGCACCCTCGACGGGGTCGGCGATGGCGATGAGCTCGGCGTTCGGGATGCCGCGGGCGATGAGCACTGCGTGGTTGCTGCCGATGCGGCCGGCGCCGATGAGCGCGACACGAATGAGGGGGGTCTTGGACATGGTGCTTCTCCTGAGGACGGCGGTGCCGACACGACACTGTGCTGCTGGGTGCGCCCAGCACGCACAGACTATTACGTACTAGCGCTCGGCGTCTAGTACGTATAAGGTTGCCTCCAGTCGGCCGGGAGACCCGGCCCGAATCGCGCAGAGATCACCCAGGGGCGCGACGAACCGCGGAGACAAAGGAGTTCTCATCACTTCCACGCATGGGGCATCAGCGTCAGAGACGACCCTGCCCAAACTCACGCCAGGCCCGTACCGCAAGCGGCTCGGACTCATCTCGATCGTCGCCTGCTTCGGCGGACTGCTCTTCGGCTACGACACCGGCGTCATCAATGGCGCGCTGCGCCCCATGGCCGCGGAGATCGGCCTCGATGCCTTCACGGAGGGCGTCGTCACCAGCTCCCTCGTGTTCGCCGCCGCCTTCGGTGCACTCTTCGGCGGACGCATCTCGGACGCCATCGGTCGCCGCCGCACGATCATCATCCTCGCCGTGCTGTTCTTCCTCGGCACGGTCGTCGTCGTCGCGTCGCCGAACTTCGCGCTGCTCGTCGTGGGGCGCATCATGCTGGGGCTCGCCGTCGGCGGCGCATCCACCGTCGTGCCCGTCTACCTGGCAGAGCTGGCGCCGTTCGAGATCCGCGGTTCGATCACGGGCCGCAACGAGGTCGCGATCGTCACGGGTCAGCTCTCCGCGTTTGTCATCAACGCCATCCTCGGCAACACGCTCAGCCACATCGACGGGGTCTGGCGCATCATGTTCGCCGTCTGCGCGATTCCCGCCATCGCCCTCTTCTTCGGGATGCTCCGCATGCCCGAGTCGCCGCGCTGGCTCGTCGAGAAGGGGCGGCACGCGGACGCGCTCACCGTGCTCAAGACGGTGCGCTCCGAGGAGCGCGCGATCGCCGAGCTCGGCGAGGTCGAGCAGGTCGCGAAGGAAGAGCAGACGGAGGCGAAGGTGGGCCTCGGCGCGGTGCTCACGAACAAGTGGCTCATCCGCATCCTGCTCATCGGCATCGGCGTCTCCATGATGCAGCAGCTGACCGGCATCAATTCGATCATGTACTACGGGCAGGTCGTGCTCATCGAGTCGGGCTTCGAAGCGGATGCGGCTCTCATCGCGAACATCGCGCCCGGTGTGGTCGCCGTCATCGGCGGGTTCATCGCGCTGTACATGATGGACCGTGTGGATCGCCGGAAGACGTTCGCGATCGGCCTCACGCTGACGACGACCTGCCATCTGCTCATCGGCGCCGCGTCGCTGCTGCTTCCGGTCGGCAACCCGGCCCGCCCGTTCGTGATCCTCATCCTCGTCGTCGCGTTCGTCGCCTCGATGCAGACCTTCTTGAACGTCGCCGTCTGGGTGTACCTGGCGGAGATCTTCCCGCTGCACATGCGTGGCCTCGGCATCGGCGTGTCCGTGTTCTTCGGCTGGATGACCAACGGCTTCCTGGCCCTCTACTTCCCGAGCCTCATCGCCGGGATGGGCATCAGCGGGGTGTTCTTCCTCTTCGCCGGCATCGGGGCGGTCGCGTTGCTCTTCACGATCACGCAGGTTCCCGAGACCCGCGGGGTGACCCTCGAGAAGCTCGAGGTCGGCGTCACGACGGGAGCAATCCACGTGCTCGGGAAGACCCGCTAACCACCACAGAATTCACGACTCGGCCGCTTCTGCGAGCGGCCGACCTGCCCGCGGGATCGGCTTTGATCTGGACGTCCGAGCCGACTCCGCGGGCTCTTTCTGTGCGCTGCGCCGAACAGCATCTCCGGGCTCGCGCAAACGTCGACAAGTCTGCTCTAGTCGAGAAAGTACGCGAGCGTTTTGGCGTCCGAGTCCAGGACTTCCTCCGGTGCGACCCCAACTTCGAGCGCAAGCTCGACCGAACCGAGCAGAGCGGTTGCAATGTCTGGTGAGAGAGCATGATCCAAGAGGTCGAGATAGCCGGCCAAGCTCTCGTCAAGCCTTCGGATGAGGTCTTCGTATTCGCTGGCGAGGTGTTCCGCCAGCACCTGCTGTTCCCGGAGATAGCGCCCGATGAGGGCCGCCTCACGATTGGCAAGAGAATCGCGCACGGCCTTGTACATGATGATGCCCACGGCATTGCCGATTACTGCGCCCAGGACAGGCGCGGGTATGAGCGCCTGCCCGACGAAGGAAGACAATGCGCTGACCGCAGATTCCAGGCAGACAAGCTCCGCGTTCCCGATGAACTCGGTCTCGGAGATCTCGCCCGCGCGGAGCCGGTTGGCCTGCTCCGCGATGGCGAATCCTGCGGTCACGACCGAGCTGGCGACGGCTGCGGAGGTCTTGGTGAAGTTCGTCAGGGAATAGATGGTGAGCCCCCTGACGCCACCCTTCGCGAAACCGAGACCAGAGTCGCCCGCGATCTCGATCCAGTTCTCGCTGGTGAAGTCCCTGAGCTGCGTTCCGCCGCGTCGCTTCTCGACCACGGCCAGCACGAATGTGGCCCCACCTTCGATGGCCGCAGCCGCGAGTGTGACCTTCATCCCTTCCTGCAGGCTCGTGCCGCTCGCCTGCACGGCATCGGCGCGCTGCGTTCCATCGGTGGAGCGAAGCGACTCCTTCTCTGCGCTGAGCGTCGATTCGTACGCACCACGCTGGGCCTGGTGGTACTCCAGCTTCGATGGCTCGAGCACGTCGATGTCGACGGAGTTCTGAGAAAAGAATGCTTGGACTCGCTGCCACTCCCGGAAGGATGGGCCGTCACCGGGACCTCGGACGAGCTTGCCCGCCTCCTCGGGGCTCATCGCGTGGAGCGCCTGAATTCTCTCGAAGTGATCTGCAGGGATCTGGTACTTGGCACCGTTCTTGAGGAAGTCGGGGTACTTTTCGAGGTGGTCCGCAATTGCGCCGAGCCCAAGACGCCCGCCAGCAGCGACGAACTTCTGCTGGATGTCGATGCCATCTCGAAGGAGGTCGACAGGACCGTTGTCGTTCACCCACTGATAGGCAGCATCGGTCCCGACGATCAGACTCCGTGCATTGCCGATCCCGACTTCCGCCACTTCCGCGATGAACCCGTGCATGCCCTTGACCCCGCCACGATTGGTGGCAATGACCTCGAGGTCGATCTTCGCGATAGCAGCATCGATGCTGGACAGAGCCTCGCGGAGGTTCAGGTCCTGCTGACCAAGGGCCGCCAGAAGAGTGTCAACCCGCAATTGATTGAGATGGCTGGCCCAGGCAGCGACGGCTTGCTCCTGACTGCTCTCGATGAGCCGGCCGGCGTCACTCATCATGGCTGGCGGGCATGATCCGTGTCCCAAGTAGCGCGGCGCACGCCTTGGTGTTGTTCACCAGTGCTGCAAGCTGAGACTGCTGATCAGGTGCCAGAGTGATGAAATCGGCCGCGTAGAACTGCAGGGCGCCGCAGTACGTCTTCAAGAGCAGCTCGCGGATGGAGGCGGTGCGCTGGAGGAGATCGTCGATCTGAGCATCCATCGTTCGCACGAGCGCCGTGTTCTGCATGACAGCCTTGAGCGCCTCCTGCTTAGCCTCGCGGTTCTCGAACTTCTTCTTGGCGAACAAGGCGATGGAAGTGAGAAGCGCTGCGCCGGCGACGGTCCACCCGATGGGTCCAGCGAGAGCGAGGAGCGCGCCACCTGCTGCAGTGCCGCCCCCACCCGCGGCGAGCGCTCCACCACCGAGCCAGGCCATCGCGGCATTGGTCGCCGCAGCACCGGAGAGAGTCGAGATTGCTGTGCCTGTCGACGCAGTTCCGAAGGTCGTAGCGACCCACATCGCCGCGGTCGGTGCCACGCTTGCGACGGCCGCACCCGCCGTAATCCCCGCCCCAGCGCCCGCAGCTGATGCTCGAGCGGCTTGGAGGTCCTTATGCGCGAACTCTTCTGCCTCTAAGAATTGGGCTTTCAGGAGGTCGATCTGCTGGAAGTCCGCATCAAACGACTTCGGAGTGTTGGCGATGCTGTTCACCACAGTCTCAACGAGTTCGATGAGATCTGTCGAGCGCTCACGCTGACGAAGCAGCGAGAACCCCTTGTCGCTCATCGCTGTGAAAGCCGCGTTGTATTCGGCGATGGCGTCCTCGTAGGGATCTGACTTCGGAGCGCTCAGCTTCTCGACTGTGTCGACCGTCACGTCCTTCAGATCACCGGCTTGCTCGACCAACTGCGCCGAAGCGTGACGAGCGAACTTGCCGAGTCCCCCAAACGCTTTCGTGATGCCTTCCTTGGCTTCACCCAAGCCGTCTTTGGCTTCACTCGAACTGGTTGAGCTGTCCATTGCCACTGCCTCCCCGACGTTTCCGGTTTAGATAGGAGGCTATCGAGCACTAACGACATTTTGCGATCGAGGGACCGACGTCGTCGCTTCAGAGCAGCGGCACCCCACCCGCAGCTGCGTCAGCTGTTCGACGACTCCCCATCGACGACCGCGGTGACGCGGTCGAGGTACAGCGAGACGAGCTTCGCTTCCTGCGGGGAGAGGTCCTCGGAGAGGCTGCGGATCTGGCCGGAGACGGGGTCGATCTCGTCGGCGTCGAGGTCGGTGTCCACGGGAACGATCATCTTGCGTCGACGGTCATCGGGGTCCGGCGCCGTTCGCACAAGGCCAGACTCGGCGAGGCGCTGCACGAGCATCGTCGCCGACGCGCTCGTGACGTCGAGCCAGTCGGCCAGCTCGCCTGGGCTCGTTCGCTTCCCCTCGCCGGTGCGCTCGAGGATGAACCGCATCGCCGAGCGGTGGGTCTCGCTCAGCTCACCGGTCGCCTGGCGGCGCCGCCCGAGGCGCGCCTCCGCGCGGCGGAGCTCGTCGACCGCCTCCGAAGCCTCGTCTCCTGGAGTCGCGGAGGGGCGCTCACGCGTCGTCGAGTTCTGTTCGCGGTTCCTTGAGACGTCAGTCATCAGCTGTGGTCACCGGCCCGATCAGAGGAACGCGGAGACGGCGGCGATGAAGCCGAGGCTGAGCGTCGCGCCGATGACGGACAGGGCGAGGAACTCCTTCGGGAGCGTGCGGCGCTGGTAGGCATCCCAGTAGCGGTCCGAAGTGGAGCGCTTGGCAGACTTCTCAGAGGTGGAGGTGGGAGCGAGGGAAGTCATGTAGTTAGCCTAGCTATGTTCATCACGGGCAACAAGGTGAGAACTCCCCACCCTCACCAACGGGCCGGTCACCGACCGAGCGCACCCGATATCCCTCGCGCCGCCATCCGCACCCCGAGTGCGAACTGCGGCTCGGCGAGGCGCTCGACATGCGCGATGATCGACACCGCCGCGACGACCTCGCCGTGCGCATCCACCACCGGGGCGGCCATCGAGAACGCACCAGGCGTCATCTCCTCGACCGACCTCGAGAGTCCCGTCGCCCGGATCTCCGCGAGCCGGCGCCGAAGCGCCTTCTCCTCGGTGATCGTGTTCGGCAGGTACTGCCGCGGCTTCGACGCGACGACCTCGTCGAAGACCTCGATGGGCGAATGCGCGAGCAGCACGAGCCCAACGCCCGTCGCGTGCAGGGGCAGCCGCGTGCCGACATCCGAGATGACCCGCACCGCGTTCGGGCTCGAGATGCGCTCGAGGTACACCGCGCCGAGGCCGTCCCGCACCGCGATGTGCACGTTCTCCTCCGTCGCCTCCAGGAGATCCTCGAGATACGGCCGTGCGATGGCGCGCAAGCGCTCGACCGTCGTCCGCCGCGCCCCGAGGCGCCACAGCTTGATGCCGACCCGGTAGGTGCCCGACTCCGTCCGCTCGAGCCCACCCCACCCGGTCCAGGACGCGAGCATGCGGTGCGCCGTCGACACCGGCAGGTTCGCCGCCGCCGCGACCTGCGTGAGCGTCAGCTCCTCACGAGCCGCGAACGCGTCGACGATCGCGAACAGCTTCTGCGCCACACTGCGCTCATCACCACCGCCACCGGACATGCCGCAATGGTAGCCGCGAGCGGACCATCCACATCGATGATGCTCGGCATCATGAACTTCAGCTTCCCTGATATGTGGGTTCGGAACGAAAGTGGTGTTGTGCCCGAGACGGCACATGCAAGCCGCGGCCGATAACCGCCACAGACGCACCGCACCAGACGAAAAGGATCGACGATGATCAAACTGCTCTCCCACCTCTCGCACATCGAGATCGCGACGCCAGACGTCGAAGCCTCGGTCACGTTCTACGAGAACGAATTCGGCCTGCGCGTCGTCGCACGCGAAGACGGCAAGGTCTACCTCCGCTCGTGGGGCGACTACTACACGTACAGCCTCGTCATCGCCGAAGGCCCAGAGGCCGCCCTCAACGTCATGGGCTGGCGCACCTCCAGCGCCGAGGCGCTCGACGAGGCGGCCAAGCGCATCGAAGCCGCCGGCGTGCACGGTGAATGGGCCGACCGCAGCGTCGGCCACGGCAAGTCGTACACCTTCACCGGGCCGTACGGACACACGATGGAGCTCTACTGGGACGTCGAGAAGTACCAGGCAGACGCCGAGCACGCCTCCGTCTTCCCCGACCGCCCCGAGAAGCGCTCGAAGCACGCCGTCGGCCCCCGCCAGCTCGACCACGTCACCGTCGCCGCCTCCGACGTTCGCGGCTTCGCGAAGTGGTACAACGAGGTCCTCGGCTTCCGCATCATGGCCTACACGGTGCTCGACGACCACCCCGTCACGGTCTTCTCCGTCCTCACCACCAACGAGAAGTCGCACGACCTCGGCGTCGTCCTCGACAGCTCGTCGCGCCCCGGCCGCATCAACCACTACGCGTACTGGGTCGACACCCGCGAGGAGCTCCTCCAGGGCGCCGACGTGCTCATGGAGAACAACATCCCCATCGAGTACGGCCCCTCCATCCACGGCATCGGCGAGCAGAGCTTCCTCTACCTCCGCGACCCCAGCGGCATGCGCATCGAGGTCAACACGGGCGGATACCGCAACTACGTGCCCGACTGGGAGCCCAACGACTGGAAGCCCTCAACCGGCTCCAACAACCTCTACCGCAACGGCGCCATGCCGATCTCGATGACCGAGTCGTTCCCGCCGGACGCCGGACGCCCCACCGCGACCGAAGAGGGCATCCTCCCCGGGACCGAAGAGGCCATCCTCAACCCGTACGCAGTGCAGGGCCGCGGCTAGGTCACTCCGCTCCGGGCAGTGCCCAGCTCGTCGGCTGCTCCACCGGCGAGCTGAGCACCGCACCCGCACGATCCGCGCGGGCCCCCGCATCCACCAGGTTCCTCCTTTCCTGGTGCCGGATGCGCGGGCCCGCGTCTGTGCGCGATCTCATCTGTGCGTGCGCGTCAGCTCCGGATAGAATCTGCGTGCTCGCGTGAGCGGATGCGCGCGTCAGCGCGTCGGCAGGGCGACCCCGGTGACCTCGGCCAGCTCCGCGATGAGGCGCGCCCGGAAGTCCGCGTCACGCACACCGCCCGCCGGCTGCTGCTCGGCGCCGTGGTGCCAGTAGCCGCCCGTGACCTGCAGGCTCGGGTCGACCGCCAGACGCTCCTGCGTCTCGTGGCCGAGGTCGAAGTCATCTGGTGCCCCGGACCCGCCCATCTTCGTCGCCACCCAGCCCGGGTCGACGGAATTGGCGAGCACGCGCGGACCCCACAGCTCGGCGACGCCCGCCGAGAAGGCCGCGACGAGCAGCTTCGTGTCGGAGTAGCTCGCCGTCACGGAACCACCCGACCAGTCGAGCCCCGCGAGCTCTGCCTTGCCGTCTCGGTGCATGCTGCTGCTGAGGTAGACATGCCTGCTCGGAGTCGTCAGGAGAGCCGTGCAGAGATACGGCGCGACCACGTTGACGGGCAGCAGGCTCGGCCCCGTCAGCACTCCGGCGTTGTGGATCACCGCGTCGATTGCCCGCCCCTCGTTGAGCTCGTCCGTCGCGTCGAGCACCGCGTCGCGGTCGGACAGGTCGGCGACCACGAGGTCCGCACCGCGGTCGATGAGCGCCGAGACTGCCTCCGCCCGAGCCGCGCTCCGCGCGTGCACGATGACCTCGTGCCCCTGGTCGAGGAGCGACTCCGCAGTCGCGTATCCGAGGCCGTCCGTTGAACCGGTGATGAGGATGCGTGTCATCGCCCCATCCTCACACCCCGACTGCTCTGCACGCTCAAACTCCCTCGTGGCACGGCGCAGGAGGTATATTCACTGGCAACTGACACGGTCGACTCCGTCGCCGTGACCCCATTCGCTTCCCTGGCCTGAAGAGACGAACATGACGCGACAAGAAGTTCTCGCCCTCGGATACCTCATCGCGGGACTCGCGCTCGGCGTGATCGCCGTCATCGCAGACCTCATGGGCGGACCCGCCTACCTGCACGCCCTCACCTGGGTCGGCGGATTCGCCGGCGGCTACGGCCTCATCACGATCATCAAGAGCGCGCGACAGCGCAAACGGCACCCGCTCGGCACCAGAGACTACGAGCCGGACACCAGCAACCCGCCGCACCTCCTCTGAGCCTCTGGGGCGGGCCTACCCGCCGAAGATGCGGCGGGTGATCTCGGCCGCGGACCTCTCGAGGAGCAGCCGCAGCCGCGGCTCATCCTGGGGGCGATCCTCCGACCAGGTGACCGCGATCGCAGCCGCCGGCCACCCAGTGTGGTCGAGCACTGGCATCCCCACCGAGCGCATCCCCGCCGACACCTCGCCGTTCTCCGACGCCAGCGCCCCGCTCCGGACCCCATCGAGTACCGCCCGCAGCTCACGCGGAGTCCTCGGGCCGCGACCCGTGCGATCCGCGAACGAAGACGCATCCGGGAACAGCGCACGCACCTGCTTCTGCGGCAGGGCCGCGAGCATCGCGCGACCGGATGCGGTGAGGTGCGCCGGCAGACGCACCCCCACGTCGGCGACCAGAACCGGCCGACGCGGTGCGCGCTCGTCGACGATGTAAAGCACATCCCGGCCGCTCATCACCGCAAGGTGCGCGCTCTCCCCCACCTGGTCGACGAGGTCGGCGACCACCTGGTGGCCGACGCGCGCGAGCGGCTCCTGCCGCGCGTATCCGCCAGCCAACTCGAACGCGGCCGTCCCGAGACCCCAGCGACGCTCGCCGCGCAGATGCACGACGAAGCGGTGCTCGAGCAGCGTCGTCAGCAGGTGGTAGACGCTCGAGCGCGGGATGCCGAGCTGCGTCGCGATCGTGCTCGCCGCAACCGGCCCCCGCTGGCGACTCAAGAAGCTGAGGATGGCGAGCGTCTGGTCGGCCGCCGGCACCTGGGCGCGGCCAGCAGCCTTGCCGTCGGCTTCCGTCACGAGCTCACCCCGGCAATGCCCTCGAGCGGCCTCGACCTGGCCGCGCGCGTGACCAACATGAGTGCAAAAAACGGCCCGAACCGCGCCAAAAGCCCTCGGACGGCAGATATTGCACGCAAGTTGGTCAGGCGCGCAGGCGACTTCGCCGGGCCCGCCGCGTCGGTGGCGCACGACTCCCGGGCAGCCGTGACCAACGTGAGTGATAAAACCGACCCGAACCGCAGCAAACGGCCTCGAGTAGCGGGTATCTCACGCAAGTTGGTCAGGCGCGCGGGCGACTCCGTCGAGTCCGCCGGATCCGCCGCGTCCGTGGCAGCCGCCGGGGCCGGCGGGTCCGACTCCCGGGCGCGCGTGACCAACATCAGTGATGAAAGCGGCCCGAACCGCGCTACGGGGCCTCGAGTGGCGGTTATCTCACTCATGTTGGACACCGGGGCGACCGTCAGCAGCGCACGCGCGAGCTGGCCGGCCAGCGCGGGCACTCTGTCTGAGATCACAGACACTGAGTGTCCTCCCCGCGCTGACAATGCGCAACGGGTGGGGTGGAATCGAGGTCATGAGCACACCCGCATCCGCCGCCGGCCGCACCTCGTCCAGCCCCGCCGAACCCGGCTCAGGCCAGGCCGCATCGATCGGGCCCGTCACTCTCGGTCTTCGCCCGCTCGAGCCTGCGGAGGTCGTCGCTGTCGCAAGGCATGGCGCGCACGTCGACGTCGCACCGGCCGCACTCGCCGAGGTGGCGCGCACCCGCGACCTCATCGAACGCCTCGCCGACGACCCGAACCCGCACTACGGCATCTCGACGGGCTTCGGCGCGCTCGCGACGAAGTTCATCGCGCCCGAGCGGCGCGTGCAGCTGCAGGCGAGCCTCGTCCGCTCGCACGCGGCTGGTACTGGGCCGGAGGTGGAACGCGAGGTGGTCCGGGCGCTGCAGCTGCTGCGCCTGCAGACCCTCGCGACGGGGCGAACCGGCGTGCGCCCCGTGGTCGTTGAGACCTACGCGGCCATGCTCAACGCGGGCATCACCCCGATCGTGCGGGAGTACGGTTCGCTCGGCTGCTCGGGTGACCTCGCCCCGCTGTCTCACCTGGCCCTCGCCGCGACCGGCGAGGGCACCGTGCGCGACGCGAGCGGCACCGAAGTTGATGCGAGTGCGGCACTAGTGGCCGCCGGCATCGAGCCGCTTGTCCTCCGCGAGAAGGAGGGCCTCGCGCTCATCAACGGCACCGACGGGATGCTAGGGATGCTGCTGCTCGCGATCCACGACATCCGGATGCTGCTCACGACGGCCGACCTGGCCGCCGCGATGTCGGTCGAGAGCCAGTTCGCGACCGATGCTGTCTTCGCCGCCGATCTGCAGGCCCTGCGCCCGCAGCTCGGCCAGGGCGAGTCCGCCGCGAACCTGCGTCGATTCCTCGCCGGATCCCCCATCGTCGCCAGCCACCGCGGGCCTGAGGACGGCCGCGTGCAGGACGCCTACTCGCTGCGCTGCTCCCCCCAGGTGCACGGGGCCGCCCGCGACACGCTGGCGCACGCGGCGATGATCGCCGAGCGTGAGCTCGCATCCGCCGTCGACAACCCAGTCGTGACGCTGGATGGTCGGGTCGCGTCGAACGGCAACTTCCACGGGGCGCCCGTCGCATACGTCCTCGACTTCCTGGCCATCGCGGTCGCCGACGTGGCCAGCATCTCCGAACGCCGCACCGACCGCGCCCTCGACCCGTCCCGCAACCGCGGGCTCCCGCCGTTCCTCGCGCACGAGGTCGGCGTCGACTCGGGCCTCATGATCGCGCAGTACGCGGCCGCGGGCATCGTCTCGGAGCTCAAGCGGCTCGCGGTGCCCGCATCCGTCGACTCGATCCCGTCATCGGCCATGCAGGAGGACCACGTCTCGATGGGCTGGGCTGCAGCGCGCAAGCTGCGCCGCGCCGTCGACGGGCTCGGGCGCGTGCTCGCCATCGAGGTGCTCACCGGATCCCGCGCGCTCGAGCTCCGCGCTCCCCTCGAGCCTGGCCGGGCAACCAGCGCCGTCCTGGGCCTCGTCTCCGCCGTCTCCGATGGAGCCGGTCCCGACCGTTTCCTGAGCCCCGAGATGGAGGCCGTCGCCGAGCTCGTGCTCTCGGGAGAGGTGGCGCGGACAGCCCTCGCGAACTCCACCGCCAGCTGACGCGCGACGCGGCGAGCACGGCTGGCCCGCCGGATCCAGATGCAGCTCCCACATGACTTCCGGAGAGTTCTCGCTCACAATCGAAGCGGAAGCCGCATTCCTTCCTGCCTCCCCTCGGCTCCATTCCCTCCCCGTGGCACCTCGCCGCCCCCACTCGAGAGGTCCTCCATGTCGCACCCGAACCATTCATCTCGCCGACCCGAGCTCTCGCGCAGAGCGCTCGTCACGGGCGCGGCCTGGTCAGTGCCGCTCATCGCCGTCGCATCCGCCGCCCCGGTCGCTGCTGCGTCTGGCGTGTGCACGCAGGACGCGCAACTCAGCTGGCAGAACACCTTCACCGCCACGGATACGAGCAACGGCGTCGGCACCTTCACGACGCCGACGGGCGAGGTCGTCACGTACACCGTCACCGTCGCCCCTGGGCCGAACATCGAGGTTCCCGCGACCTCCGACAACCTCAACACGACCGGTGACGGCATCTTCCTCGGCGACCGACAGACGGTGGCCGCAGCAAACAAGGAGTTCGACGCCGCCTACACGCAGACGACGACGATCACCTTCGACCGACCCCTCGCGAACATCCGCTTCCGCGTCTTCGACGTCGACGGGAGCGACTTCTACCGCGAGCACCTCCGCGTCGTCGGACTTCCGGGAGCGGTCGCGACCCCCGGGAACAGGGTCGAACTGGAGCCCGTATCCAACACCTACCGTCCGACGGCCGACCTGCCGATCGGGCCGGTCGTGGCGGGTTCCGTCACCTACTCGTCGACCGGCTCGACCGACTCCTTCATCGTCGAGCTGACGACACCACGAACCGCGGTGCCGCCGCAGGGCGTCCTGAGCCACGGGGTGCGGATGACGAACCTCACGTACACGACGGCCTGCCCCGCCGTGTAGTCCAGCCGTCGCCTACGTCGTCGGCGCGGCCTCGTCCCAGCCCTGCTGCGGCGTCTCGCACGTGTCGCGGAACACGTACTGCGAGGGCAGCTTGCGCTGGTGCGACGACCAGTCGATGGCGGGGCGGCGCTGCTCCTTGGGGAGGTAGCCGAGGCGGTACACGGCCATGAGCTCGAACTCGTCCGGCACCTTGAGGAGGTCGACGATCTTGTCCCACTGCCCCGGCACCTCCATGGGGAACGACACGAATTGGATGCCCATCCCGATCTCACCTGTGGTGAGCCAGATGTTCTCCATGGCCGCCCCCATGCTGAACACCGAGTAGAACGAGGACAACTCCCCGGGCCGATACTCGGCGCGGTCGAGCATCACGCCGAGCAGCAGCGGTGAGCCCGCGACGAGCTTGCGGTTCTCCTCGCCGAGCGTGTTGGGGACGCGCAGCGAGTTCATGAGGAACTGCCCGCGCTTCGTGAACACCTGGCTCGTGAAGGGCCGGAGCGGCGCGGGGAGCTTGTCGAACAGCATCCCGTCTCGCCGCTGCTCCATCTCCTGTTTGCTGAAGCGGAAGTACGGCTTGTACCGCTCGAAGAACGTGCCGTTGCTCATGGCCGTCGTCATGCTCTCGCCGCTGATGCTGGCGATCTCCTCGATCGTCTCGCGCGCCTCGACGACAACGAACCGCCACGGCTGGCTGTTGAGCTGCGATGGGGCACGACCGGCGACCTCCATGAGGAGGCGCTGATGCTCCTCGCTGACGGGGTCGGGGAGGAACGGGCCGTTGGTGGTCTTGCGGCGCCGCAGGACGTCGAGGAATTCCATGCGCTGAGTCTGGCGCATCCGCCTGAAACGTATGCCCGAGCCTTCGGGTGGACCTCGGGGCTCAAAAGTCCAGACCCTCAGCCTGATGCTGGCGATCCGAACTCCTTATGTGCGATTTCGACAGAAGCGTGGAAGCCTGGCCTGAACACCCGGCTCAAAGGAGAACCAGTGACCAGTCCCCTCAACGTGCTCATCCTCTCGGGACACATGACGTCCGAGCATGACAACGAGTTCCGCAGCTTCCGCCAGCACAACCAATGGCTGACGACACTCCTCGAAGACACGGGGCGGTTCAAGGTGCGCGTCACCGAGGACCCCCGCGGTCTCACCTCCGAGATCATCGGCAAGTACGACGCGCTGCTCATCGTGTTCGAAGGTCGCGACGGCTACCACGACCAGGGCACCGGATTCGGTCCGGAGACGGACGCGGCGATCCTGAAGTTCGTGCACGACGACGGCAAGGGCATCGTCTGGTTCCACGGCTCTGCCGTGCAGGAAGACGACTGGGGGTACCCGGAGGAGTACAACGTCATGCGCGGCTCGAAGCTCAGCGTGCCAACCGGCATCCGCCCCCGCCCCTGGGGTGAGGCGCAGCTGCGCACGACCGAACCCCGCCACGCCATCACCGACGGCATCAACGACACCTGGACGGTCACGGGCGACGACATCCTCGTCGGCGTCGAACTGTACGAGGGCGCGCGGGTTCTTCTCACGACCTTCGACGACCTCGAGTCCTACGAGAAGGCGCCCATGTGGCCCATGCCCCACTACCCCGTCGCGATTCCGCCGGAGGGCATCACCGCGCTGCCCGGAATCAACACGGAGCAGCCCCTTGCCTGGATCAACGAGTACGGCACTGGCCGCTCGTTCACGATCACGATCGGGCACGACATCGACACGTTCCGCCGCATCGAGTTCATCCGCATGTTCCCGCGCGGCGTCGAGTGGGCAGCGACCGGCGAGGTGACCCTCACCGGACCGGACCGCCGCGGTGACCGCCGCATCAACCCGTGGCCGTACTACAACGGCGAAGGCTGAGGCGCTTCGGCGCCAGATGTGTCGCCGCGCGGTCTGGCGGCCCCACCTACATCGCAGTCACCCGCGCCTGAGCCCGCGCCCGCAAGATCGCTGCCAGTCGAATACCCGTCCAGCGCTCATCCTGGAAGGCAATTCGACTGGCAGCGATTGACCGGTCGGGGCGCTGGCGGGCAGGGCGGCAGGGCAGGGCAGCAACGCGGCAGCGGTGGGGCCGGGCGGCAACCCGGCAGGGCTGGACTTCTCAGCGGCGAGCGGATGCTCGCACCGCGAGCGCGTAGAAGGGTGCGGCCGCGAGCGCGATGGCGGGGTGGCGTCGGGAGTGGGTGCCGGCGTACGGGATCGCGGCGAGCGGGAGCGCAGTCGGCAGCAGCAGCGTGCCGGCGCGGCGGCGATGCTCGTCGCGGCTCGTGAGCAGCGCGACGCCGGCGGCGAGCGTGAGCCCCGACGTGCAGATGTAGAGGGCGTGGTGGATCCAATGCCAGCGGCCGGTTCGCACGACACCCGTCGCGACGCTCACGCCGAGGGCGCAGTTCGCGGCGTAGCTGGTTGTCGCGGCGACCAGCAGCGGGGGCACGTTCACGTCGCCGACGGTACACCGGCGGGCTGAGGCGAGCCCTGCGGCGTGAGCGTCTGGTCTCGGGTCAGCAGCAGCCGGTAGGGGAACTCGCGCCGCACCGTCCATCCGTCCGGCGCGACCGCTCGGAGCTCGGGCGCCGTGTAGCTGCGACGGATGGAGAGCGTCCCGTCGAAGTGCACGAACGACCCGCGGTCGAGGGGCTTCGTCGCGGCGCCGAACGCGGTGAGCGCGATGCGTCCACGCTCGATGTCGCTGTGCAGGGTAAGCGGGGCGAGGGCCGCGCTGTCGGCGAGGAGGCCGGTGAGCGCATCCGGGTCGAGGTGGTGCAGGAGGTGGTTGGACGTGACGATGTCGTAGGACTCCCCCGCGGCGACGAGATCGCTGCTGGACGCCGCCCGGAAGTCGACGCCGCTCCCCGTGAGGCCGCGCGTCTCGACGAACTCGTGCGCTCGCTCGTCGGGGTCGATGGCGGTCACCTCGAGGCGCAGCCCGTCGTGCGCGGCCCACCGGGCGAGTGCCAGTGGAATGTCGCCGCCCCCGAAGCCGATGTCCAGCAACCTGGATGTGCGCTTCCGGTCGAGCACGGGCCGCACGTCGCGCAAGTACACGCGCCGCCAGCCCGCGACGAGGGCGTTCACGGCGCGGAACTGCCGGTACGTCGCGAAGAGGCGATCGCGGTCGCAATCGGGGTCGTCCATGAGCTCGAGCGACGTCGTATCGCGCGGGAGGGCGAACGCCGAGGCGACCGCGCGGAGTGCGGTCACGCGCGCACCCGCGTGAATCGTCCGACCTCGACCGTGAGGCCGGGACCGAACGCCATCGCGCAGAGCGCCTCGCCGCGGTCGCGACCGCTGGGGTTCTCGACGCTCGGATCGCCGACGCTCGGGGCCCCGACGCTCGGGGCGCCCATGGTCGGATCGCCGGCGCTCGGGCCGCCGACACTCGGGCCGCCAACGGTCAGGGCGCCGACCGCCGGGGCACCGGAGCCTGGGCCGTCAACGCCCTGGCCGTCGATGCTCAACTCGCCGCCGCTGATGCCGCGCCTCGAGTCATCGGCGTTCCCGCTGAGCAGCCGTTCGAGGATGAACAGCACCGTCGCGCTCGACATGTTGCCGTGGTCGCGCAGCACGCCTCGTGACGGCGCGAGCTGCTCCTCGGTGAGCCCGAGGGCCTGCTCGACCTTGTCGAGGATGCTCCGCCCGCCCGGGTGGATCGCCCACAGCGGTGTCTCGGCGGGCACGGTCGGCGCGAGCAGCGGAGCGACGACGTCTTCGATCGACGCCCCGATGATGCTCGGCACGTACCCCGAGAGGCGCATACGGAACCCGCTGTCGCCGATGGTCCACGCCATCTCCGACTCGCCCTCGTCGGTGATGGTGCTCGCGAGGGCGTCGATGGTCAGGATGCGTGTGCCGGCCGGGGCGGGACGTGCCGTCACGAGGGCTGCCGCAGCCCCGTCTGCGAAGACCGAGGTGGCGACGATCTGCTCCGGGTCGTTCGAGCTCGTCAAGTGGATGGTGCACAGCTCGACGCACACGATGAGCACGACCGCGTTCGGGTCGGCTCTGGCGAAGGCATACGCTGCACGCAGCGCCGGGAAGGCGCCGTAGCAGCCCATGAAACCGAGGTGGAAGCGCTGCACGCGGGGCGACAGGCCGAGGCCGCGCACGAGTTCGTAGTCGGGGCCGGGCGCGTAGAAGCCCGTGCAGGAGACGGTGACGACGTGCGTGATGTCGCCGGTCTCGAGGCCGCTGCCCTCGAGTGCGGCGCGGGCGGCCCCGAGCAGCAGCTCGGGCACGCGCTCGGCGTAGACCGCATTGCGGGCGCCGGTGGAGGCGTCCAGCACTAGGCCATCGGCGACGAGCGCCGAGTCGGTACCGCCGGCCAGCGCATCCACGACCGTGTGCCTCGTCTCGATCGCGGAGCCATCGAAGGCCGCGCCGATGAGGCGCGCGCCGAGGCGGTTGATGCCGGGCTGGGCCGCGAAGAGGTCACGGGCCTTCGTCTGGGGCAGCTCGGTCGGGGGGACGGCGGTGCCGATGCTGCGGATGTGCACGCTCACGGCACGACCGTACGCCCCGCATCCTGAGAGCCCCCGCGAGTCGCCGCTCACGCAGAAGACCAGGCGAACCGGAGCCCATCACTGCCCGATGAACTCCCCTCGACGCGAGGCCCCGGAAGGCGAATCGCCGGGCAGCGATCACGCCATGAGGGGCGCGGGGAGGCCCGGGCGAGCCCCAATGAGTGGTGTCACTTCGTGCGGGGTTTCGGCAACGGTGATGGGTTTTGCGGATGCGCGTGCGGGGTTTCGGTGAACGGTGATGAGTAAGAACCCATCACGCTTGCGAAAAGCCCGCATGGCGCGGTCGACGGGGACCGGCACTGCACCTGGGCCAGTTGAGATGGCGCCATCGCGCGAGGCGCGGTCCCAGCATCGTCTCACCCACACCGGAACACAGGGCGCGCCGACCTTGCGAAACGACACCACGCCACGTGATGTGACCACGGAGGCAGAGACGCAGAGCGGGTCTCGGCAATCGCTGCCCGCCGAATACCCCTCTGCGCGGCAGCACAGGGGACGAAACGCCGGGCAGCGATCCCGGCGGAGGGAGGCGGCGGGAAGCGGGAAGAGGGGTGCGGCGGCGGGGAGGGGGAGACGGCCGGGGCGGGGAGGGGAGGCGGCGAAGAAGCGGAGAGAAGCGGCGGGGAGGCAGAGACGCAGAGCGGACCTCAGCAATCGCTGCCCGCCGAATACCCCTCTGCGCGGCACCCCAGGGGGCGAAACGCCGGGCAGCGATCCCGGCGGAGGGAGCCGGCGGGGGCGAAACGCCGGGCAGCGATCCCGGCGGAGGGAGCCGGCGGGGGCGAAACGCCGGGCAGCGATCCCCGTGGCGGGCGGCGGCGTGAGCGGGGCGCGGGCGGCGGCGGGAGCGGGGCGCGGGCGGCGGCGGGAGCGGGGCGGGGCGGGGCGGCGGGGCAGGGCAGGGGCAGGGGCGGGGGCGCGCTCTACGCGCCGGGGTAGGTCATGAGGTCGCCGGTGAGCGGCACCTGGTTGGTGCGCTCCCCGGCGTTCGCTTTGTCGACCTTGTAGGCCTTGCCCTGTTCGCCGGCGTCGAGCGCGGCCTGCGAGGTGACCTGGCCGTCGAGCGTGAACGTGTCGAAGACGAAGGGCAGCCCGTTGGAGGCGAGGGGGTTCGGGGAGTCCATGATGTGGAAGTGGAGGTGCGGGGCGTCGCTGTTCCCGCTGTTCCCGAGCAGGCCGAGGCGGTCGCCGCGGGCGAGCTGCTGACCGACCTGGATCTCGAAGGGGTTACCGGTCTTGAGGTGGGCGTAGAACGCGTAGTTGCCGCCGCCGATGTCCTGCACGACGTAGTTGCCGCCGTATTCGTCGAGGGTGAGGGTCGGGCCGGGGGCTGTGCCGGCTTTCTGCTCGGCGCGGTCGCTCGTGATGGCGACGATGGGGCCGTCGGCGACGGCGATGACGTTCTCGCCGAAGCCGGGGTAGTTGCGCGGGTTGTCACGCGAATCTTCGTAGAGCTGCATGGTGGGGGTGAGCTTGACGTAGTCGATGGCCCAGCGTTCTGGCGCCCAGTAGGCGCCGTTGATGGGGCTGACGGCGCCGCGGTGGGCGGTGAGGCCGCAGCAGCCGTTGGCGTCGAGCCAGCCGCTGCCGGTGAGGGGCGGGCCGATGACGGCGACCTCGCGCTTGTCGACGGCGACGGCCTGCGTGGTCTCGGCGATGGTCTTCTCGTACAGCGGCGGTTGCGCCTTCGGCATCTCGACGGTGACGGTGTGGTCGATGAGGTCGGGCACGTCGGCATCGGATGCGATGGTCGCGTCCATCCACACGGTCGCGTTCTGACCAGGCCCGAGCTCGACGCCGCCTCCGTCGGTGGTGCCGGCGACCCGCATCACGTCGTCGAGGTCGTCACCCTCGAGCTCCTGCAGCACCGTTCCGCCGCTGCTCGCCTCGACTCCCTGGATCTTCACCTTGGAGGGCGACCCGTTGGTGAGCTGCAGCTCGTAGGCGAGGTGGATGCGCTCATTCGTTCCGAGCACGGGGATGGGTGCAGCGAGGGCGGACACGACGACGGGCGTGAACTGCTCGCCGCTCGCCGCCGGAGGTGCGGCGGCTGATGGGGTCTCGGTGACCGAGGGAGGCGCATCCGCCCCGATCGTGAGGGCTGGGCTCGCCGAGCAGGCGCTCAGCGAGGCGAGCGCAGCCGCCGCGAGGACCGCTGCGAAGACGCGCGCGCCCCTTGCGGTGATGCCGGTCATGGGCTGAGTTTAGGCTCGCGCAGGGAGGCTCGCCAGGCACAGCGCTCGCCGCTATTGCGTTCGCCGCTTCCGTGAGGTGACGGCCCGCTGCAGCAGCACGAACACGAGCAGGATGCCGCCAGTGATGATCGTCGTCGCCTCCGGAGGGATACTGCCGTCGCGAGTGATGAGAACGTTCATGAGCCCGAGCACGAGGGCGCCGACCACTGAGCCGAGCACGAACCCACCACCGCCGGTCAGCAGCGTGCCGCCGATGATGACCGCAGCGATCGCGTCGAGTTCCCATCCGACGCCCGTGATGTTCTGCGCGATCCCGAGCTTCGAGGTGTAGAGCACCGCCGCGATGCCCGCGAGGGTGCCGCTGATGACGTAGATCATGATTTTCGTTCGCGCGACGGGGAGTCCCATGAGCAGCGCGGACTGCTCCGAGCCTCCCATGGCGTAGACGGTCCGCCCGAAGCGGGTGCGGTGCAGGATGAAGAAGGCGACACCGACGAGGAGAACCGCGATGACGACAGCGGGGGTGACGACGAGGTCGTTGATCTTCGGCCCGTCGATGATCTTGATCTCGGTGGAGAGTCCGCGGATGGGCGAGTCGTCCGCGAGTCGCTGGGGCTCGGTGCTGAGCATCGAGGCGAGCCCGCGGGCGAGGAACATCATCGCGAGGGTCGCGATGAACGGCTGCACTCGGAAGTAGTGGATGAGGATTCCGGAGGCGAGGCCGAAGAGCGAGCCGATGCCGACCATCAGCACGATCACAAGGATCGCGGGGAGGCCTGCGCTGGAGAGCATGACCCCGACCAGGCTGCTGACTGCGATGACCGCGCCGACGGAGAGGTCGATGCCGCCCGTCAGGATGACGAAGGTCAGTCCGATGGCGAGGACGATGAGGTACGCGTTGTTGATGAGGAGGTTGGAGAGGGTGCTGAACTGCAGGATCCCGCCGTACGCGAGTTCCCCGTATGCGAGCATCCCAACGAAGATGACCACGGCGGCGAGCGTCGGGAGGGAGTCGAGGTTCGGCTTGAACTTCGCGAGCCTGGTGACCTCGCTGGTCTGTTCGACGATGGTGGTCATGCGGCAACCGCCTTCTGCGCTGGTGCGGAACTCGCGGGTCCGGTGGGGGTCTTGGCTCGTCGCCGTTTGAAGAAGTCGCGGACGCGCTGCGACTGCAGGAGGCAGACGAGGACGATCACGATCGCCTTGAACGCGGGCGTGGCCGAGGATGGGATGGAGAGGAACACGACAGTCTTGTCCAGCGTCGCGATGAGCAGGGCGCCGATGACGCTGCCCGTGAGCGAGAACTTGCCGCCGGCGAGCGACGTGCCGCCGATGACGACGGCGAGGATCGCATCCATCTCCGACGCCGACCCTGTCTTGGCGACTTCGACCGTCATGACGGTGGCGGTGCTGAGGATGCCGGCAACGCCCGCGAGGATCGCGCTCGAGATGTAGACGAAGAAGAGCAGCCCGATGGGGCGGATGCCCGCCATGCGGGAGGCCTTGGGGTTGATGCCGATGGACTCGATCATGAGGCCGAGCGCGGTGCGTCGCACGAGCAGTGCGACGAGGACGACGATGCCGACGGCGAGCACGAAGATCACTGGGAACCCGCCGATCGTGCCGTTGGCGATCCAGCGGAACGAGTCGTTGCTCGCCGACGTGTTCTGGCCGGCGGTGATGACCTTCGCGAGCCCGCGCCCGGCGAGCATCATGATGAGCGTGGTGATGAAGGGCTGCAGGCCGACCACGGAGACGAGGAGTCCGTTGACGGTGCCGAGGAGCGCGCTGATGAGCAGCGCGAGGCCGATGGCGGTCAGCGCCGAGCCGAAGGAGTTCTGCGCGGACGCCATGAACTCCATCGAGACGGCACCCGCCACGGCCATGACGGAGCCGACGGACAGGTCGATGCCGCGCGTGGCGATCACGAGGGTCATGCCGACGGCGATCATCATGACGGGTGCGCTTGCGCGGAGGATGTCGATGATGTTGCCGTTGAGGTCACCGGTCGCCTGGTTGACCGAGATGCCCAGGTAGCCCGGGTCCTTGAGCAGGTTGACGATGATGAGCAGCACGAGTGCGACGACCGCCCAGATGTAGGGCTGTCGAAGTGCGCCGCGCACCGGGTGGTCGGTGGCTCGTCGGCGTTGGGGCGGTTCGGCGGGGCCGTCGGTGGTCGGTGTGCCGAGCGCGGCCGTGGTCTGGCTCATGCGTGGGCTCCCTCGACGTCAGTGGATGCGGGTGGGGTGGACGGGGTGTCAGGCAGCTGCGTGTCGACTCCGTCGGCTGCGATGGTCTGGACGATGAGGTCCGCGGTGACGTCGGGGCCGTTGGCGATCTCCGCGATCTTCCTGTGGTCCTTGAGGACGACGATCCGCTCGCTGAGCCTGACCACCTCGTCGAGCTCCGACGAGATGAAGATGACCGACATGCCGTCTTCGGCGAGCTGCGCGATGGTCTCCTGGATCTCGGCCTTGGCTCCCACGTCGATGCCGCGGGTCGGCTCGTCCAGGATGAGCAGCTCGGGCTTCGTGGCGAGCCAGCGACCGAGGAGCACCTTCTGCTGGTTGCCTCCGGAGAGGTTGCGGATGGCGCGCTCCGGGTCGGCGGGGCGGACGTTGAGCTCGGTCAGGTACTTGGCGCAGAGCTCGTTCTGCTCTCTTCTGGACAGCGGGCGAGCCCAGCCTCGTCTGGCCTGGACGGCGAGGATCAGGTTCTCGCGAACGGTGAGGTCACCCACGATGCCCTCGTCTCGACGGTTCTCGGTCGAGAAGGCGATGTGCTTGCCGAGCGCGGCGGCGGGCGAATGCACCTCGGCGGGCGACCCGTTCAGGTGGGCCGTTCCGGCGTCTGGCTTGTCCGCCCCGTAGATCAGGCGCCCGAGCTCGGTGCGTCCCGATCCGAGCAGTCCGGCGAGACCGACGACCTCTCCGCGGTGGACCTCGATGTCGACGGGATCGATGGAGCCTTTTCGACCGATGCCCTGAGCACTGTAGAGGGGGACGTCGTCGCTGTCTCGGGCGTCGACCCGTCGGTTGGCGCCCAGCGACTCGAGGGTCGAGAACTCCTTGCCGATCATCTTCGAGATGAGATCACTTCTGCTGAGGGCGGCGGTGGCGTACTCGCCGACGAACTGGCCGTTGCGGAGCACGGTCAGCCGGTCGCTGATCGCGTACACCTGGTCGAGGAAGTGGGAGACGAACAGGATCGCGACCCCCTGCTCGCGAAGCTGGCGGATGACGGCGAACAGCCCTTCCACTTCCTGCGCGTCGAGGCTCGACGTCGGCTCGTCGAGGATGAGGACCTTCGATCTGATGACCATCGCTCGGCTGATCGCGACGAGCTGCTGCATCGCGAGCGAGATGCTCGAGAGCGAGCGCTTCGGGTCGAGGTGGTCGAGCCCGAGCGCTGCGAGTGCGTCGCGCGCTGCCGCGTTCGTCTTGCGCCAGTTGATTCCGAGGGGCCCCCGCACTTCGTGCCCGAGCATCACGTTCTCCCCGATGGAGAGGTTGTCGCAGAGGTTCACCTCTTGGTAGACCGTGGAGATGCCTGCGGCTTGGGCGTCTGCCGTGCCCCTGAGCTGCCGCTCCTCGCCGCCGATCAGGATGGCGCCTGCGTCGATCTTGTAGACGCCGGTGAGGGCCTTGATGAGGGTGGACTTCCCCGCGCCGTTCTCGCCCATGAGGGTGTGCACTTCGCCGGGGAAGAGTCGGAAGTTCACGTCTTGGAGTGCTTTCACTCCGGGGAACTCGATTGAGATGCCGCTCATCTCAACGATTGGCTGGTTCGCTGCCATGATCGCCTAGCGTTCTGCCGGTGGCCGGCGTCGAGTGTGTGGGGTGGGCGCGCCCGGTGCGCCGCCGAGAGAGCGGCGGCGCGCCGGGGCACGAGCGCTGTCAGTACTTGCGGTCGGGGAGGGCGGTGGTCGCGGCCTCCGGCGAGTCGAAGGTCACGCTCTCGACGACGATGTTCTTCTCGACGCTCTCGCCGGCGACCGCGGACTTCACGACGTCGACGGCGACGTCACCGAACAGCGGGTTGTATTCGGCGACGAAGGACAGGCGACCAGCTGCGAGCGCTTCGAGGGCGGCCTTGGTGCCGTCGATCGTGATGATCTTCACGTCGGTGCCTGGCTTGAGTCCTGCTTCTTCGACGGCGAGGGCTGCGCCGAGTCCCATCTCGTCGTTCTGTGCGAAGACGAGCTGCACGTCGTTGCTGTTCGACTTGAGGATCGTCTCGAAGACGCTCTTGGCCTCTTCCGTCGACCAGTTCGCCGACTGGCTCTCGAGCTTCGTCAGCTTCGGGTCGATGCTCTCGTCCCACCCCTTGTTGCGGTCGTTGACGACGGAGAGCCCGGGGGGACCTTCGAGCACGACGTAGTTGCCTCCGTCTGCGAACTGCCCGTTCGCCCACTCGGCTGCTGCTGAGCTGATCCCCACGTTGTCGGGGGCGATGTGGCTCGTGTAGAGGGCTTCGTCGTTCGGCTCGATGCCGCGGTCCAGGAGGATGACGGGGATCTCGGCCTCCTGTGCCCGTTCGAGGACGCTCTCCCAGCCGGTGGCTTCCGTGGCGGAGAGCAGGATGGCGTCGACGCCCTCGTCGATGAACGAGGTGAAGGCTGTGATCTGCGAGTTCTGGTCCCCGTTGGTCGCGGGTGCATATTTCAGCTCGAAGCCGTTCTCGGTGGAGAACGAGTCCTGGATGTTCTGCTCGTTCGCGGTGCGCCAGCCGCCTTCTGGTCCGACGGCGACGAAGCCGACGGTGATGAGTTCCCCGTCGCTGCCGGCAGCCGCGTCTCCTGAACCTCCGGAGCAGGCTGCCATGCTCAGAGTGAGTGCTCCTGCCATCGCGATCCCGGCGATGGTCTTGATCGTTGACTTGTTCACGCTTGTCTCTCCTCGTTGAGAGCAGTTCACTCGTGCCTGGGCCGTCGTGACGCTGCGCCGTGGGATGCTTCCTCGCATCTGCCGAAATGTTATCGATCACATACGGGGAGCGCAACCGGCAATCTTAATCGTTATTCGGACACCGGCACTCGCTGGCTGTGGGCATAATTGCGGAATGACGAACGGACCTGTGGATGCGATGAAGCCCAAGCGGGCTGCGAGCGTGTTCGACGTCGCGCGTGCAGCCGGGGTGTCCCACCAGACCGTCTCGAGGGTCCTCAACGACCATTCGAGCGTGCGCCCGTCCACTCGGCAGAAGGTGCTGGATGCGATGGGCGAGCTGAACTACCGGCCGAACCTCGCCGCGAGGGCACTTTCCTCGAAGCGCAGCCGAACTCTCGGGGTGCTCTCGACCGCGAGCGGCGAGTACGGCCCGTCGTCGAGCATCATCGCCATCACGGAGGCCGCACGGGCACGGGGATACACGACGATCGTCGAGCAGACGGACGGCTTCGATGTCGCGTCGATCGAAGAGGCCCTCGGGAATCTGGCGAGCCTCAACGTCGAGGGCATCGTCGCGGTCGCTCCGCAGACCCCCCTCCTCGAGGCCCTGAGCTCCATGAATTCGGGCATCCCGTTCGTGACGCTGCAAGCATGGGCCACCGAGGGAGGGGCCGACCTGGCTCAGGATCAACTCCAGGGAGCGCGCGTTGCGACGGCCCACCTCCTCGACCTGGGGCACATCGACGTGGTGCACCTCGCCGGCCCCAGCGATTGGATCGACGCAACCTCCCGCCTCCGGGGCTTCCGCCTCGAGATGGAGTCACGAGGCCTGGTTCCGCGACACATCGACGCCAGGGACTGGTCCCCCGGCGCCGGCTATCTGGCCGCGGCTCAGATCTTCGAATCGAAGGCGACGGCCGTGTTCTGCGCGAACGATCAGACCGCCCTCGGCGTGCTCCACGCGGCGCACGATGCCGGAGTCTCCGTCCCGGACGACCTGAGCGTCGTGGGCTTCGACGACATCCCGGAGGCCGCGCACTTCTGGCCGCCGCTGACCACCGTTCGGCAGCATTTCGCCGCTGCTGGGGCCCAGTGCGTCGCGCGACTCCTCGACGGCGACGAGGGCATCCCGAACGTGCTGCCGAAGCTGATCAGCCGCGCCTCGACTCGTCGGATGACCCTCGAGAGCTAGCCGGGCCGCGTCCACAACTCTGGGCTTGCGCTCACGGCCTCTACATGGTGTGATCGATCACATTACATCCGGTCGAGCCAAAGGAGACCGCCAGGATGAGTCATTCGACGAACTCGGAATCGCGCATGCAGGACGCCGATCGTCCGAGCGCAGACACCGCGGATCGCTACGTCATCGGCGTCGACTACGGCACCCTGTCCGGCCGGGCGGTCGTCGTCCGAGTCCGTGACGGCGCCGAGCTCGGCGTCGGCGAGCTGCCGTACCCGCACGCCGTGGTCGACGAGCGGCTCCCGGCAACGGGTGAGCAGCTCCCGCCCGAGTGGGCGCTGCAGGTGCCGAGTGACTACGTCGACGTCCTCAAAGCCGCCGTGCCGGCTGCCATCGCCGACGCCGGCATCGACGCAGCGGATGTCATCGGCATCGGCACCGACTTCACGGCCTGCACCATGGTGCCGACGCTCGCCGACGGCACGCCGCTCAACGAGGTCGCCGGCTTCGAGACGCGCCCCCACGCCTACGTGAAGCTCTGGAAGCACCACGCAGCGCAGCCGCACGCCGACCGCATCAACGACCTCGCCGAGCTCAGGGGCGAGAAGTGGCTGCCCCGGTACGGCGGCCTCATCTCGAGCGAATGGGAGTTCGCGAAGGGCCTCCAGCTCCTCGAGGAGGACCCCGAGGTGTACGCCGCGATGGACCACTGGGTCGAGGCGGCCGACTGGATCGTCTGGCAGCTCACGGGCACCTACATCCGCAACGCCTGCACCGCCGGCTACAAGGGCATCCTGCAGGACGGCGAGTACCCCAGCCGCGAGTTCCTCGCCGCTCTCAACCCCGAATTCGCCGACTTCGCGGAGGCCAAGCTGGCCCACGAGATCGGCCAGCTCGGCGACGCCGCCGGCACGCTCTCGGCGGAAGCCGCGGCGTGGACGGGACTGCCAGAGGGCATCGCAGTCGCGGTCGGCAACGTCGACGCGCACGTCACCGCCCCGGCAGCGGCCGCGACCGAGCCGGGCCAGATGGTCGCCATCATGGGCACCTCCACCTGCCACGTCATGAGCTCGGACACCCTCGCCGAGGTGCCGGGGATGTGCGGGGTCGTGGACGGCGGCATCGTCGCGGGCCTCTATGGCTACGAGGCCGGCCAGTCTGGCGTCGGCGACATCTTCGCCTGGTACGTCGAGAACCAGGTGCCCGCCCGCTACGAGCGCGCCGCGGCCGAACTTGGCATCTCCGTGCACGAGCACCTCACGAACCTCGCGGCAGCGCAGCCCGTCGGCGCGCACGGCCTCATCGCGCTCGACTGGCACAGCGGCAACCGCTCCGTGCTCGTCGACCACGAGCTCTCCGGCCTGCTGGTCGGTGCGACACTCGCGACGAAGGCGGAGGACGTCTACCGCGCCCTGCTCGAGTCGACGGCCTTCGGCACGCGCAAGATCGTCGAGACGTTCAACGCCTCCGGGGTTCCCGTGACGGAGTTCATCGCGGCCGGCGGACTGCTCAAGAACGCGTTCCTCATGCAGACCTACAGCGACATCCTCGGTCTGCCGATCTCCACGATCGACAGCGCGCAGGGGCCGGCGCTCGGATCCGCCATCCACGCGGCGATCGCCGCAGGCGCGTACCCGGATGCGCGCGCCGCGGCCGCCGCCATGGGGCGCGTGACCCGCGCCAGGTACGTCCCGAATCCCGAGGCGGCTGCCGCGTACGACGAGCTGTACGCCGAGTACGACGAACTCCACGACCATTTCGGGCGGGGCGCGAACCAGGTCATGAAGCGCCTCAAACAACGCCGCCGCGCGGCGCTCGCCAGTGCATCCGGTGCCCCAGCCCCGGCAACCCGCGAGGAGGTCAACGCGTGAGCATCCAGACGCAGATCATCACGCCTGAAACTCAGGCGAGCATCGACAAGGTCCGCGCCGAGGTCGCCTCGCTGCACGACGAGCTCGTCCGCTACGGGCTCGTCGTCTGGACGGGCGGCAACATCTCCGGCCGCGTGCCGGGCACGGAGCTGTTCGTCATCAAGCCGTCCGGTGTCAGCTACGACGATCTGAGTGCCGACAACATGATCCTCTGCACCCTCGACGGCGAGGTCGTACCCGGCACTCCCGGCTCCGATCGCTCCCCCTCGAGCGACACCGCGGCGCACGCCTACGTCTACAGCAACATGCCAGAGGTGGGCGGGGTCGTGCACACGCACTCCGACTACGCCGTGGCGTGGGCGGCGCGGGGCGAGCCGATCCCCTGCGTCATTACGGCGATGGCGGATGAGTTCGGCGGGGAGATCCCCGTGGGCCCGTTCGCGATCATCGGCGACGACTCGATCGGCCGCGGCATCGTCGAGACGCTGCGCGGGCACCGCTCGCGGGCGGTGCTCATGAAGAACCACGGGCCGTTCACGATCGGCAAGGACGCCCGCGACGCCGTGAAGGCGGCCGTCATGGTCGAGGACGTCGCCCGAACCGTGCACATCTCCCGGCAGCTCGGCACGCCCGACGCCATCCCCCAGCAGGCCGTCGACTCGCTGTTCGACCGCTATCAGAACGTCTACGGACAAGACCCGACAGGAGCCCTCAGTTGAGCGCACTCACCACTTCCTTCGACGCCGCCGAGATCTGGTTCTTCACCGGCAGCCAGGGCCTCTACGGCGAGGAGACGCTGCGTCAGGTCGCCGAGCAGTCGCAGGCCATCGTCCGGACCCTCAACGAGTCGCCGAACACGCCCGTGAAGATCGTCTGGAAGCCGGTGCTCACCGACTCCGACGCCATCCGCCGCGCTGCCCTCGAGGTCAACTCGAACGACAACGTCATCGGCATCGTCGCGTGGATGCACACCTTCAGCCCCGCGAAGATGTGGATCCAGGGCCTCGACGCGCTCGCGAAGCCGCTCCTGCACCTGCACACGCAGGCCAACGTGGAGCTGCCGTGGGCCGACATCGACTTCGACTTCATGAACCTCAACCAGGCGGCGCACGGCGACCGCGAGTTCGGGTACATCCAGACTCGCCTCGGCATCCCCCGCAAGACGGTTGTCGGCCACGCGTCGAGCGCGAGCGTGACGCGGCAGATCGACAGCTGGTCGCGCGCCGCGGCCGCCTGGCAGGCCGTGCGCACCATGAAGCTCGCGCGCTTCGGCGACAACATGCGCTTCGTCGCGGTCACCGAGGGAGACAAGACCGAGGCCGAGCTGCGCTTCGGCGTGCAGGTCAATACGTGGGGCGTCAACGAGCTCGCCGACGCCGTGGACGCGGTCGACGACGGGGCGGTGGATGCGCTGGTCGCCGAGTACGAGGAGCTGTACGACGTCGCCCCCGAGCTGCGGCGCGGCGCCGAACGCCACCAGTCGCTGCGCGACGGCGCCGCCATCGAGCTCGGCCTGCGCTCCTTCCTCGAGGCCGGCGGCTTCAGCGCCTTCACAACGAGCTTCGAGGACCTCGGGGCGCTCAAGCAGCTCCCGGGGCTGGCCGTGCAGCGCCTCATGGCCGAGGGCTACGGCTTCGGCGCCGAGGGCGATTGGAAGACGGCCATCCTCGTGCGCGCCGCGAACGTCATGGGCGCCGGCCTGCCCGGCGGGGCGAGCCTCATGGAGGACTACACGTACGACCTCACCGAGGGCAGCGAGCTCATCCTGGGCGCGCACATGCTCGAGGTGAGCCCCTCCCTCACAACCGCCAAGCCGACCCTTGAGGTGCACCCGCTCGGCATCGGCGGCAAGGACGACCCCGTGCGCCTCGTCTTCACCGCCGACCCGGGCCCCGCAGTCGTCGTCGCGCTCAGCGACATGCGCGACCGCTTCCGCCTCGTCGCGAACGTCGTCGAAGTCGTGGAGCCCACCGCTCCCCTGCCGAAGCTGCCCGTCGGCCGCGCCGTGTGGCAGCCGGAGCCCTCGTTCGAGGTGTCGGCCGCCGCCTGGCTCACGGCCGGCGCAGCCCACCACACGGTCATGTCGACCGCCGTCGGCATCGACGTGTTCGAGGACTTCGCGACCATCGCGAAGACCGAGCTGCTGCGCATCGACGCCGACACCACCCTGCGCGAGTTCAGCAAGGAAGTGCGCTGGAACCAGGCCTACTACCGCCTCGCGCAGGGCCTGTAGACCCGGCGGTTCTCGAGCGACCTCGGTGCCGCCGCGGCCGGTGCCGCCGCGGCTCTTCGCGGCGGCGCCGAACGACGACCACGAGGTGGCGCCGCTCTTGTTCGGAGAGGGCCAACGGCGCCACCCCGTGGCACCTCCCCTCGGCATGCCGCGCCGCGGTCACACCCGCTGGACCTGGCCCCGCTGCGCGATACTCCGCGCCGCGTCGTGGATCGCCCGCGAGATGGCGTACATCGCGGGCGTGTACTGCCGCCGCGCGAGCGACGCGATCGTGATGGAACGGGACGGCACCTCGTCGCGATCGGCGAAGCGGACCATCTTCACGTCCGGCCGGTGGTGCGCGATCGCGAGCTCCGGCACCATCGCGATCCCCACACCGGCCGCCACCATCGCCTCGATCTCCTGGTAGTCGTGCGCCTCGTAGACGACTCGCGGCTCGAACCTCGCCGCCGCGCAGGCTCGGAACAGCACCTCCGAGGCAGGATGCCGGTCGTTGCGGATGATCCACTGGGCCGAACGCAGCGACCTCACGGTCACGTTGTCCTCGATCTCGGAGTCGGCCGCGACCAGGAGCACCGTCCGATCCGTGGCGACCGGCACGAGCGACAGCGACTGCTCGGCCGCCTCCGTCCAGGCGTAGCTCCACATGAGCGCGAGCTCCACCTCGCTGCTGTGCAGCATCTCGACGAGCCGCGGCCGAAGCGCTGACCGCACCTGCACGGTGATGCTCGGCTGCGAGTGATGGAAGCTCTTGAGCGCGTCGGAGAGCAGTGACGCGCTCACGGTGGGGAACGAGCCGAGGCGGACGGTGCCGCGCTCGAGACCTCGAAGCGCCTCGAGGTCGCCCCTCGCGGCCCGCATCTCTCGCCGGAAGAGTCTCGCGCGCTCGACCAGCACGGCCCCGGCCTCCGTCACCTGCACACCCCGGGGAAGGCGGACGAGGACGGGCTGGCCGATCGACTTCTCGAGCTTGGTGATGCGCTGAGAGGCGGCGGACACCGTCATGTTCGCGCGCTCGGCTCCCGAGGTGATGCTGCCAGCATCCACGACGTCCAAGAGCAGGGACAGGGTTGCGGCGTCGAAGAGGTCCGACATGACTCACCTTTCAGTTTAGCTAAAGCCTAGCGTAGCAACATTCAATTTACGTGAAGCCTTTCGCTTCCTAGCTTGGAGGGAGTCAGACGAAAGGCTCCACGATGCAAACCCCAGCAACCCTCATGCGAGGCGGCACCAGCAAGTGCTGGATCTTCGACTCCCGCGACGTCCCTGCGGACCGAGCGGCGCTCACCGCGCTGCTCGTCGACACGTTCGGCGCACAGGACCCGCGGCAGCTCGACGGCGTCGGCGGCGGCACCTCCGTCACCTCGAAGGCCGCCATCGTCTCGAGGAGCGCCGACCCCTCCTTCGATATCGACTACCTCTTCGCGCAGGTCGCCGTCGGCGAATCCGTCGTCGAGTGGGGCAGCAACTGCGGGAACTGCGCTACTGCGGTCGCGCTCTGGGCCGTCGACACCTTCGACCTCGCACACGGGGCGCCGAGCACCGAGGTGCGGATGCGCAACCTCAACACGGGCGCAGAGGTGACCGCCCGGGTGGACACGGAGGAGCACGAGGCGACCGTGAGCGTCCCCGGTGTCCGGGGAACTGGCACCGCCGTCGACCTCGCCTTCATCAACCCGGTCGGCTCGACCACGGGAAGCCTCTGGCCCACAGGCAACCACCGCGACGAGCTCACCGTCGACGGACTCACCGTGGCGGTCTCGATGGCGGATGCCGGAGCCCCGGTCGCGCTTGTCGAGGCAGACTCGCTCGGCGTCTCGGCCGCCGCGACCGAGGAGCAGGTGCGCCAGTACGTTCCCATGCTGCGCAAGATCCGCGCCCGCGCTGCCGTTGCGATGGGCATCGCGCCCTCCATCGACGAGGCCTTCGACGCGATCCCGAAAGTCGGCATCGTCGGCCCGCCCGTCGACTACGTGACGTCGCTCGGGGAGTCGGTCAGCGCCAGCGACTACGACGTCTCGGTCCGCATGCTCTCGATGAACAACCCGCATCCGACCATCGGCCTGACCAGCGCGGTGGCCATCGCGCTCGCGACGACCGCCACCGACTCGGTCCTCGGACCAGCCGGCCAGCCGGCGAATGCTGCGTCCGCCACTTCGACCCTCGACGTCCGGGTGATCACCATCGGCACGCTCGGCGGCACCCTCCGCTGCGAAGTCGAGATCTCCGCAGACGGCTCACGCGTCCTCCTGCGACGCGCTGCCCGCCGGCTCGCCGACTCGCAGCTCTACGTGCGGTGAGCACGCCCCTACTGGCATATTCTCCATCCTGATCCGAAAGCGTGACAATGTCGTCCACTGAAATCCTTCCTCTCATCGCACTGATCGCGATGTTCGTGATCGCCACGATCTTCCCCATCAACATCGGCTTCCTCGGGTTCGTCGGAGCCTTCGCCGTCGGAGCCATCTACCTCGGCTTCGACGACAAGGAGATCCTGTCCGCGTTCCCCGGCTCGATCGTGCTCACGATCGTGGGCGTCACGTACTTCTTCGGCATGGCCAAGAAGAACGGCACGATCGACCTCTTAGTCAACGTGTGCATCCGCGCAGTGCGGGGCCGCGTCTCCCTCATCCCCTGGGTCTTCTTCGCGGTCGCATCGTTCCTGACCGCGCTCGGCACGTTCAGCCCGGCCGCCGTGGCCCTGATCGCACCCGCCGCGATGACGTTCGCAGCCCGCAGCCGCATGAGCCCGCTGGTGATGGGCATCATGACCATCAACGGCGCCCACGCAGGGGCGTTCTCGCCGATCTCGGTCTCCGGGATCATCGTGCGCGACCTCGTCGAGGGAAACGGCCTCGCCATCGAGCCCTGGTCGCTCTTCTTCGCCAGCTACGGCATCAACACCCTCCTGTCGATCCTGACCGTCGTGGTCTACGCCGTCGCGAGCCGAGTGCGCACACTCGAGTACACGGCGACCGGCTCCATCACCACCGCCGGCGCCCACGACATCGACGACGAAGGGCCTTCGAAGGCGAACCGCGTCCAGGCGCTCACGCTCGCGCTGATCGCCGTGATCCTGGTCCTTGTCCTGGTCTTCCACCTGCCGATCAGCTTCATCGCCATCGCGGCGGGCATCGTGCTGGCCTTCACCGATCTGAAGAAGCAGAGCGACGCGATCGCCGGTATCAGCTGGTCAACCGTGCTCCTGGTCTCCGGCATGATCACCTACGTGTCGATCCTTCAGGAGCTCGGCACGATCGATCACCTCGCCGACATGGCCCTCCTCATCGGAGCTCCGATCGTGGTCGCGCTGGTGCTCTGCTACGTGATCGGCCTGACGTCGGCCTTCGCCTCCTCCACCGCGCTCCTGACGGCGATCATCCCCCTGGCGATGCCGCTGCTCGAGATGGGCGCGCTCCCCATCGTGGGAGTCGTCGCGGCGCTCTCCATCTCGGCCACCGTCGTCGACGTCTCACCGTTCTCCACGAACGGCGCGCTGGTGCTCGCGAACGCGCAGGGCATCGACCGCCGCGTCTTCTACAAGCATCTGCTGCTCAACGCAGTCGCCGTCGTCGCGATCGCCCCGCTGCTCTGCTGGCTGATCCTCGTCATCATCCCCAACGCGGTCGGGTAGCTCGGCCACAGGAGAACACGGTCCGCAGGTAAGCACGGCCCGCTGTCGCATCCCGAGACGGGAGCCCCAGCGGGCCGTTGCCTCACGGGTGCAGCGAGGCGTCCGCCGGCGTCGTCCGCCACGAGGTGAAGTGCACCACCAAGCCGCCCCGCGATGGCGCGCAGCAGAATGGGCCGGCCGCCACGAGCGCATCGGCAGCCATCGGTGCCACTCGAACAAGGCGCCACGGCTCGGCGTCCACCCGGGCGCGGATGGTGACGGCGTTGCCGTCCCGGCTCGCGCGCACCGTGACACGGCGGCCACCCCACTCGGGCACTGGCGCCAGCGACCAGTCCGACTCGGACCTCGTGACCACGGCCCCCAACTGCTCCTGCCCGTCGCTCAGCTCGATGCCGGCCTTGATCCAGGTCTCGTCATCGACCCTGAGGAAGATCCCTGCCTGGTCGAACTGCTCGGTGAAGTCCACGGCGAACTCCACCTCGATAGCCGAATCCTGCTCGAATGGCCGCAGGAGCGCGTGCTCGGTGTCGTGGATGAACCCGTAGGACGTGGTGCGCCACGCGTCGCTGCCCTCCACGGCGGTGACGCGGAGCCCATCCTCGCTCGCCTCCGCGGCAACCGGCTCGTTGGTCCAGTGACCGTCACCCCACGGGATGCTCGTCGCGTTCAGTTCCGTCATCATCGACTCCGTTCGGCTCGGGGCGGCACGCGCAGCCCAGGTCGAGCGTGCGTGCGGTCAGTTCGTTGCGCAGTCCATCATCTCTGTCGACCGCGCTGCTCGGCCAACCGCTGCCGCTACTCCGTCCACACGCCTTCGCGGGGAATCACGAGGGGCGTGCCGGTCTCGGGGTCGTCGATGATGCGGCAGGGCAGCGAGAAGACGTCCTCGACGAGCTCTGCCGTGAGCACCTCGCCCGGCTTGCCCTGGGCGACGATCTCGCCGTCGCGCATGACCACGAGGTGCGTCGCGAAGCGGGCCGCCTGGTTGAGGTCGTGCAGCACGGCGACCAGCGTGCGCCCCTCGCCGCGGAGCCGTCGGAATAGCTCGAGCAGCTCGTACTGATGGGAGATGTCGAGGAACGTCGTGGGCTCGTCGAGCAGCAGCACGGGTGCTTCCTGCGCGAGCGCCATCGCGACCCACACGCGCTGCCGCTGACCACCGGACAGCTCGTCAACGAACCGCGACGACAGCGCATCCACCCGCGTCGCGGCCATCGCAGCGGTGACGGCGCGCTCGTCGGCCTCCGACCAGCGGTCGAACATGCCCTGATGCGGGAACCGGCCGCGCGCGACGAGGTCGGCGACCCTGATGCCCTCAGGGGCGAGCGACGTCTGCGGCAGCAGGCCGAGGCGCTTCGCGACGTCCTTCGTCTTGAGCGTGAAGATGTCGCTGCCATCGAGCAGCACACTGCCGTCGCTGGGCTTGAGGAGCCGGGCGAGGGCCTTCAGCAGCGTCGACTTGCCGCACGCGTTCGGCCCGATGATGACGGTGAACGAATGCGCCGGCACCTCGAAGTCGAGGCCCTCGATGATGGGCTGCTCGTCGTAGCCGACGTGCACGGAGGTGGCCTTGAGCTCTGCCGCGACCAGGCCCACCCCGGGGCCCGCCTTGCTCGCTGTATCCGCTTCGATCGTCATCGCTGACGTCCCTTCTTCGTGGTCTGCTCGTGCACGAGCAGCCAGGCGAGGTAGATGCCGCCGACGCAGACGGTGAGCACGCCGACGGGGAGGTCGACGAGTTGCGCGACGAGGTCGGCGGAGACGAGGAGGAGCGCGCCCACGAGCGCCGACGGCAAGAGCTGCAGGCTGGCACCCTTGGTGAGCCGGCGCGCGATCTGCGGGGCGGCGAGGGAGATGAACGAGATGGGTCCGGCCGCAGCCGTGACGAGCGCCGTCAGCGCGACCCCGACGAGGGTCGAGAAGGCGCGCGTGCGGTTCGCGTGCACGCCGAGCGACAGGGCCGCGTCGTCACCCACCTCGAGCGCCGCGAGCGGACGCCCGAGGAACCCGCATCCCACGACCAGCGCGGCGAAGATGAGCGACGCCGGCAGCAGCTGCGCGTAGCCGAGCGCACTCAGCGAGCCGGAGCCCCAGACGGCGGCGAGCATCGCCTGCTCCTGGCTGACCCGCATCATCATGAGCGCGTTGAGAGACGCGAGCATGGCGCTCGCGCCGATGCCCACGATGATGAGCCGGAACGGACGAAGTCCCTTCCGGTAGGCAAGCAGGTAGACGGCCGCCGCGACGACGGCCCCGCCGAGCAGGGCCCCCGCTCCGATGGCGTAGTACGAGGTCGAGCCGATCCAGAGCATCACGATGATCGCGCCCGTGTAGGAGCCCGTCGAGAAGCCGATGATGTCGGGGGATCCGAGCGGGTTGCGGGTGATCGACTGGAAGATCGCGCCGCTTGCGCCGAGCGCGAGGCCGGCCAGCACGGCGAACAGGAACCGCGGAAGGCGCCACTCGAACACGACGAGCCGGTGCGCCCTGGACGCATCCGCGTCGAAGAGCGCCGTCAGTACCTCCCAGGGCGAGAGGGCGAGCGTGCCGTAGCCGAGCGAGACGATGCCGAGCGCCAGCACGGTGACGACGATCGCGGCGCACACGACGACCGCGCGGCGGCGGTGGAGATTGGAGAAGCGGCCGAAGCGCACGGCGTAGGTGCGGTCGCCGAAGTCGATGCCCCGGGCAGCAGCCTCGGCGGCGACGGCGACAGTTCCCTCCCGTGTCGCGGTCACAGTCCGCTCACCTTCTTGCGGCGCACGAGGCCGATGAGCACGGGTGCTCCGATGATCGCGGTCACGAGCCCGACCCGCAGCTCTCCGGACGGCAGCACGATGCGGCCGAGAATGTCGGCGGCCAGCAGCAGGATGGGCGACATGACGATCGACATGACGATGATCCAGCGCTGGTCGGGCCCGACGAACCAGCGCACGACGTGCGGCACCATGAGGCCGACGAAGCCGATCGGGCCGGCGATCGCGACGGCGGTGCCGGCGAGCAGCGTCACGGCGATCACGACGAGCACTCGGGTCGAGCGGATGCGCACCCCGAGCGAGGCCGCGAGCTCGTCACCCAGCGACAGCGCGTTGAGGGAGCGGGCGCAGAACAGCGCGAGCACCACCCCGACGATGATGACGGGCAGGCACGTGAGCACCACGTCCATCGACCGTCCGCCGATGGACCCGACTCCCCAGAACCGTGTCACGTTGAGGGCCTCGATGTTCTTCAGCACGATCGCCGAGGTGAAGCCGCCGAGCACGGCGCTGATCGCAACGCCTGCGAGCGTGAGGGTCAGGGGCGTCGCCTTGCCGCCGCCGACAGAACCCATCGCGTAGACGAGCATGGTCGCGAGGAACGCCCCGATGAGCGCGAACCACACGTACTGGCCGGGAGCGGTGAAGCCGAAGAGGCCGACCGCGAGCGTCACGACGAAGCTCGCGCCGGCATTGACGCCGAGGACGCCGGGGTCGGCGAGCGGGTTGCGGGTGAACGCCTGGATGAGGGCGCCGCACAGCCCGAGCGCGGGCCCGACGACAAGCCCCACGAGGGTCCGCGGGATGCGCAGGTCGAGCACCATGACGTGTTCTTCGGTGGCGCGCGAGCCGAGCAGACTCTCCCAAACCACCTCGGGCGAGATGGCTCGCGCGCCGACGAAGATGCTCAGCACGACCGTGCCGGCGAGCACCGCGAGGGCGACGACAAGCGCGAGGGTGCGCTTGGCGTTGCTGCTCGCCAGGCCGCTCCCGCTGGGGTCCCGGGGGTTCGAGCGAGCCGCCCCGACGCTCGGACCCGCCGTGCTGATCGTCGCCACGGCGCGGCTAGAGGCCGACCGAGGCGTAGATGCGGAAGACCTCGTCCATGCGGGTCTCCTCATCCATCTCCGGTTCGCCGTCGCCGGTCTCGCCGTAGAGGTCCATGATCTGCTGCTTGATCGACTCGTCGAGTGCCTCCCACTTCGCCGACCAGGCCTCGACTTCGTACGTCCAGTAGCCGACGACCTTGTACGCGGAGCCGGGGAGACCGAGCGTGTGGCGGAGGTGGCTGCGCACCTCGCGCGTGACGCGCGTCTCGCCGGCCACCCACACGTAGACGCTGCCGTCGTTCGGAATGTCGAGGCGGCGCACGGCCTCGACGAGGCGGCTCGGCCGGTGGCCGTTGCCGGAGCCGCGCACCCAGTGCGCCGCCTTGAGGTCGACCGACGGGAACAGCTCGTAGCCTGCATCCCGGATCTCGCAGACGATCTCCGTCTCGACGTGCGGCGTCAGCTCGGCGATGCGCAGCGCGGCAGGCAGGGCCGGCTCGTCGCAGATGAGTACCTGCTTGGCGACGCCCTCGGGCAGCGCGTACAGGTCGCGCGGCGGGTTGATGCCGAGCACGTAGCCGGGCTTCGCGCCGAGCACCCACGTGCTCGCGATCCCGCCCTCGTGCACGACGAAGTCGATGTCGATCTCACCAGGCCGGTGGTCGCGGATCGTGTACGTGCGCATCTGCGAGGGCTCGACGCCCTCCTCGTAGTCCCAGCCGCGGCCGGAGACGAACGGCAGGCGCGGCTCGAGGTGCGCCTCGTCGGGGAAGAAGAGGCGCACGTACTCGTCGCCGATCCCCGTCGTGGGGTAGTCGAGCAGGTCGTCGCCGCCGAACGTGACCCGGAGCATCCCGGGCCCGAGCTGCCGCACGCCCGTCACGACGGCGCGGTGGATGCGCTCGACGTAGCCGCTCGCGGCTGTCTCGGATTCGGTTCCGGTTTCGGTTCCGGCTTCGGTGAGGGCGGTCATTCCGCGCCTCCGACCCCGTTGCCGTCGATGGCCGAGTTCAGCATGGGAACGAACTCGTCGATGGCCCAAGGGATGGAGAGGGGCGTGGGCGCGTTGGTCGCCATGGCGAGCGGCTCGCTCTCGAGGAACAGGTAGTGGCCGGTGGCGATGGGCTCCCACAGCTTGAACGTGGGGTGGTTGAGCGTGTAGTCGAGCTCTTCCTGGCTGTTCGACCAGGCGACGAAGATGTCGGCGGGGATGGTGTCGAGTTCCTCGAGGCTCACGGCGCCGTACCAGTTGTCGCCCTCGACGGTGCCGAGCACCGTGTCCATGGCCGGGGTGTTCTTCAGGCCCAGCTCGGTGAGGAACTGCACCCGCAGGTCGCTCGGGATGTAGATGCCGGCCTCCGTCGCCCCATCGCTGAGGGTGAGCCCGTACGCGAAGGTCGTGTCGGCGAACCGCGGGTTCTCCTCCTTGACGGTGTCGAGCTGGCTCTGCGTCTCGGCGATGATCTCGTCGGCCTTCGCGGGCTGGCCGAGGCTGTCGCCGACGATCTCGACGAGCGACTGCCAGGACTCGGAGGCCCACGGCTTCTCGGGGTACGCGACCGTCGGGGCGATCTCGGTGAGGCGGTTGTACTCGACCTCGGTGAGGCCGGAGTGCGGGGCCAGGATCACGTCGGGCTCGAGCGTGAGGATCTGCTCGAAGTCGAGCTCGTTCGCGTCGTTGTAGTTGAGGATCTCCGGCATGGTGCCGCCCAGCTCCTCGACCTCCGCGCGGAACCAGGGCGAATAGCCTTCCTCGTCGCCGCCCCACGTCTCGGGAATGCCGACCGGCACGGTGCCGAACGCGGCGACGACGTCCTGCGTCGCCCAGCCGATCGTCACGACCCGCTCTGGCGCTTCCGAGATCGTGGTCTCGCCGAAGACGTGCGTCATCGTGACCGGCAGGGCACCCTCCTCGGCTGCCGTCGCCGTCACTCCGTCAGCCGCTGCGGCGTCACCGGATGCGCAGCCCGCGAGCGCGAGGACCGTGACGGTAGCCGCGGCGAGCGCTCCGGTCCAGCGGCGATGCGTCGAGCGTCGCGGGGCGGGACGGGACGAGGTGGACAAGCGACGGGTGACAGTCGAGGTCAAGGTGGCTCCATTCGACACAAGTGCAGGCACTAGAGGTAAGGCTAACCTCAGAACACACCGAGCTTACGGAGGCGGCGTATCGCTCCGCGGTCACTCGACATCGCATTCCTGCCACCTCGGGCGTCGCGCGGGTGCCCTCTCGCCGCGCTACTCTTCGAAGGTGAATCAAGACGAGCTGTTCGGGGGGCTGCTCGCCATCTTCGTGCTCGCGGTCATCGCGATCGGTGCGATCGTCGTCTTCGGCGACCTCAGCATCCGCCCCCGCCCGAGGCGCCTCCCGCTGTGGCAGTACACGCACCGCGTCATCGGCAGGGACCAGCCGTTCGTCACCTCGAGCGGGTCGTTCCCGGCGAACGAGCAGCGCCTCTGGGAGCTGTGGGTCGAGAGCCACAAGCCCGGGAAGCTCGTCGCCGTTCCCGTCGAGGAGCATCCGTCCACCCCAGTCGCCGCCCCAGCCGAGGGCGACACCGATAGCGGGGACGAGACCGGGGCCGACGGTTCGCCAGCCAAGCCAGCAGAGCAAGCAGAGACGCGTCAGCTGCGGGTCTCCAGGGTCTCCCGTGAGCTTCGCTCCGTGTATCCGCTGGCACTCGTGGGCTTCAACGCCTACTTCGAGGATTACGAGAAGAGCGAGTTCCCCGTTGGCCTCATCGTGCGCGGCAGCGATGGCGTCGCGATGATGACCCTCACCGCGGACGACGTCGTCGCGTTCGACGAACGGGGGCGCAGGCTCTGGTCGAGCCGCTGGGAGCGCCTCATCTTCTCCAACGCCCACGACCTGCTCCTGTACAACGGGCACACGCAGATCCGCATCGACGACGAAGACCAGCGCGACCTCGTCGAGGCGCTTGTCGTCAAGTACGGCCGACTCGAGCAGATGCACTTCCTGCCAGGCCCACTGCGCCGCGACACCGAAGACTGACCGGGCCGCACGGCGCTCACGCGTCGCGCCTCGCAGCTGCCAGCTGGAGTGCTAGTTCTAGTTGCGCGCGGGAACCGATTCGCCGTCCAGCGCCGCGTTGATGAGCGGCACCATGCCGTACACGGCATACGGAATCGAGAGCGGCGTCGGCGCTTGCACGGCGTTCTCGAGCGCCGCATCCTCGAGGATCAGGAAGTGCCCCTCGGAGATCGGCTCCCAGAGCTTGAACGTCGGGTGATCGAGCATGTACGCCGTCTCCTCGGGACTCGTGGTCCACGCGACGTACAGGTCTGCCGGCACCCCATCGAGCTCCTCGAGGCTCACCGAGCCGTACCAGTTCTCCCCCTCGACGCCGGCCATGACGTGGTCGAGGCCCGGCGTGTTCTGAAGGCCGAGGTCCAGGAGGAACCGCACGCGCAGATCGCTCGGGATGTAGATGCCCGCTTCAGTGGCACCGTCGGTGAGGCTGACACCGTAGACGACACTGTGGTCCGCGAACCGCGGATTCACATCGGCCGCTGCCGATATGACCCGCTCCGATTCGGCGATGATCGTGTCGGCCTTGCCGGGTTGCCCGAGAGCGTCGCCCACGACCTCAACCAGCGACTGCCACGACTCAGCCGCCCAGGATCGCTCGGGGTAGGCGACAGTTGGTGCGATCTCGCTGAGGCGGTTGTACTCGGTCTCGATGATTCCGGAGTACGGAGCCAGGATGAGATCCGGTTCGAGGGCGAGGATCTGCTCGAAGTCGAGCTCACCGGCGTCGTTGTAGGCGAGGATCTCGGGCAACTCACCTCCGAGTTCTTCGACTTCCGCGCGGAACCAGGGCGAGAACCCCTCCTCATCTCCACCCCACACATCAGGCGTGAGCACCGGAACCGTGCCGAACGCGGCGACCACGTCCTGCGTCGCCCAGCCGATCGTCACGACCCGTTCCGGAGCGTCGCGCACGGTGGTCTCACCGAAGACGTGACCGATCGTCGCCGGAAGGGCACCCTCCTCTGCTGGGGTCGCGATGACGGCGCCACCGGTTCCCGCCTCCGCGGCACCGGATGCGCAACCGGCGAGGGCGATCACCGCCGCCGTTCCGATCGCGAGGGTGCGCATCCACCGCCGCGAGATGCTGTACTGCTCTGACTCCATGGGTTCTCCATTCGCTCGACAGTCTCAGAGCGTATGGATGGTCAGCGTCGCGTTGAGGTCAGGATCTGTCGCGCTCCTGCACCGGCTTCGAACGAGACGAGCTACGGCCGCCAATCGCTGGGCTTCGAGCCCATGGCGCGCCGGAAGGCTGCACTGAACGCGCTGGTCGTGGCGTAGCCGACGCGCCCGGCGACGGTGCCGACGGGCAGGTCGTCGGCGAGCATCCGCGCTGCCGCCGCCATACGCACCATGGTCCGCCAGTGCGAGAACGTCATGCCGACCTCTGCCGCGAAGATGCGGGCGATCGTGCGCACGCTGAGCGACAGCTGCCACGCCCACGCTTCGACGCCTCGGTCGTCGGCGGGGTCGCTGAGGACTCGGCGCACGAGCGGTTCGAGGCGCTCATCGCGGGGCACGGGAACGGTCTCGACGTAGCTCGTCGCCTCGGGGAGGAGCTCGATGACGACGGCCTGCGCGCGGAGACGCTGATCGGTCTCCATGGGCGACTCGGCGAGGTGCAGCAGCAGCTCGCGGAACGCGGCGCCCAGCTGCACAGTGCCGACGGCATGCCAGTCGGGGGCGACCTCGCTCGTGAAGTACGTGCAGCACCCGACCGACGAGGCGTCGACCTCCATGGTGTGGGGCGTGAAGGGCGGCACCCAGATGCCCTGGCCGACGGCGAGCGTGCGCAGAGCACCCTCGACGAGCACCACAACGCTCCCCCGCGACGGCCACATGATCATGCCCTCTGGATGCACGTGCGGCACCCGATCTCCGAGGTTCGGGCCGTCGAGCACGGCCGTGGTGAGGAGGAAGGGTGTGGGAATGCCGACCGGACGGACCTCGAGGGTCGATGGTGCGGGGCTGAGCTCGAGCGCCTGGAACACGGTGCATCTCCTGGTTGTCCGGAACGCAACAGAAGTTGGCCGAACGCATCACTAACGGGACTTAGGTGAACCTTACTATCGACTGATGTCCCGTGAGAACCCCCGAACCCCGACCCCCGCATCCGTCATGCGGGACGCGCTCTTCGCGTCAGGGCGCAGCTGGAAGCTCACCCTCGCGACGCTCGGCTACA
Organism: Pseudoclavibacter sp. VKM Ac-2867; assembly: GCF_015351275.1. Taxonomy (NCBI): domain Bacteria; kingdom Bacillati; phylum Actinomycetota; class Actinomycetes; order Micrococcales; family Microbacteriaceae; genus Pseudoclavibacter; species Pseudoclavibacter sp. VKM Ac-2867. The sequence continues at coordinate 113,764 of NZ_JADKSL010000002.1, read as the reverse complement.
TCGTGCACGAGGCCGCGGAGGCGCTTGTCCCCGTCCTCGTGGGCGTCATCATCGACCGGGCAATCGTCACGAACGACGCCGCGCAGCTCGCGCTCTGGCTGGGCATCCTCCTCGCCAACTTCCTCGTCCTCTCCTTCTCGTACCGCTGGGCGGCGAGGCTCATGGTGCGCGTCTACGGACACGGCGAGCTCGAGCTGCGGCGCTCGCTCCTGACCCGCGTCCTGCACCCGAACGGCGTGACGAACCGCCGCAGTCCCGGCGAGCTGCTGCAGATCACGACCTCGGACAGCTACCGGGTCGCAGGCGTCTCCTGGTCGGTCGTGCAGCAGGGCGCGAGCACCGCCGCGATCCTCGTCTCGTCGGCGGCGCTGCTCGCGATCTCGGTCCCTCTGGGCGTCGGTGTCCTCGCGGCTTCCGTGCTGATCCTCGTCGGCATGCACGCGGCTTCGAAGCCCATCGAGGCCCGCGGCGCTCGCGAGCAGGCGTCCGCGAGCGCGGCAAGCGACGTGGCGACCGACCTCGTCGCAGGACTGCGCATCATTCGCGGCATCCGAGCCCAGCCGCAAGCCACCCGCCGGTACCTCGACGCGAGTGCCGAAGCGAAAACGGGCGCGATCGCGTCCAACCGCGGCATCCAGCGCTACCTCGCTGTGAGCGGCATCGCGTCCGGCGCGTTCCTCGCCGCCCTCGCATTATCAGCCGCCGCCCTTGCCACCCTCGGGCAGATCACGCTCGGAGAGCTCGTCGCCGTCGTCGGCCTCGGCCAGTACCTGCAGGGCTCCCTCGCACACGTCGGCACGTTCGCGTCGAACTGGCTGCACAAGCGCGCATCCGCGGTGCGCATCGTCGCGGTGCTCAGCGAGGAGCACGCGGTGCCCGTCGAGGACACGCACGTCGGCGGCGTGGGCCTGGCGAAGGCTGTCCGTTCCACCCACGATTCCCCCGCGGCCTTCACATGGCGGGCGCCCGACGGCACTGACATCGACGTGGCCCCTGGCACGCTCGTCGGTCTCCGCCCGGCAACCCCGGCAGCCGCCCGCGCGCTCGCCTCCACGCTCGCCTACCGAGTTCCCCTCGAGGCCGGCGAGGTGACCGTGGCCGGGCTGGACGCCCACACCATCGGACCGGACGCCTACCGACACCTCGTCTTCGCGCCGCCCCACGACGCGACGGTCTTCTCGGCGACGCTCCACGAGAACCTGCTCGTGGATGCGGATGACCATGCGGGAGCGGGTGCAGATCCGGGCGCCGCAACCGGAGCGGGATCGGCTGCGGCGGCTGCAGGTGCAGGTGCAGGTGCAGACACCGGAGCTGGCGCTGGAGTCGGCCCCGGAATCGACCCGGACCTCGAGTCGGCCGCGGAACGCGCCGCCCTCACCGAGGTCACCGCGCTCGGCTGGCACCGCCAGCTCGGCGAGCGCGGCAGGCGCCTCTCCGGCGGACAGCGTCAGCGCGTCCTCCTGGCCCGCGCGTTCGCGAGCGGGGCACAGGTCCTGGTGCTCGACGAGCCCGCCTCCGCGCTCGACCCGGCAACCGAGGCGCGCATCGCGGAGTCCCTCCGCGCGCACCCCGCGACCACCGTGCTCATCACCCGCAGCCCCCTGCTGCTCGCAGCCTGCGACCGCGTCGTGGACGTCGAGGCGCACTCGCCGCGCACGACGGGCGACGCTCGACCAGGCGACGCCCGACCGGCCGAAGCTCGACGACCCGAACCCCAGAACGCCTCCACCGCCGCAGGTCCCGACACGCAGCCCCGGCCCGAGTCCCAGAACGAGACGCAGCCCCAGGCCCAGGCTCAGGCTCAGCGCGACACCGACCCCGACACCCCAGCCACGAGCCCCGACGAGGAGCTGGCACGCCGATGAGCCACGACGCACCGCACGCAGCAGCCACAGCCACAGCCACAGCCACGCTCCTACCTATCGCGTCCGGCCGCGAGACGGCGCGCGCCACAGCTGACCGGCTGCGCGCATCCCGTCCTCGGATCTTCGCCGTGGTCCTGCTGCTCCTCGGCGGCTCCTCGTCGACGCTCCTGGTCCCGCGACTCCTGGGCTGGCTCGTCGACCTCGTGACCAGCAGCGCGGGTGTCCAGGCGCTGGTGCTGCCCGGAATCCTGCTGCTCGTCGTGACGTGCGTCTCGGCGCTGCTCGCCTACGCGGGCATCCGCCTCCTCGTGGCGCTCGTGCAGGAGCTCGTGAGCGGGCTCCGCGAGGACGCGATGAGCGTCGTCCTCGGCATGCGGGCCGGTCAGGCCGAGAGCTCTGACTCGTCCGACATCGTCTCGCGCGTGACCGGCGACGTCGAGTCGGTCACCGAAGCCGCCTCCGGCGTGCTGCCAGCGGTGACGCAGTCGTCGTTCATGATCGTGCTGTCGCTCGCCGGGATCGCCGCCATCAACCCGTGGCTCGGCCTCGCGGCACTCGTCGCCGTTCCCGCGCAGGTGCTCGCGACGCGCTCGTTCATCCGCCGTTCCCGCCCCGTGTACACGGAGATGCGGGCCGCCGAGGCGGAGCGCGGGCAGGTCATCATCGAGGGGGTGAGCGGGGCGGACACGATCCGCGCCCACCGCAGGCAACGCCGCCAGCTCGCCGAGGTGGATGCGCGCAGCCTGCGATCCATCGACCTGCAGTACGAGGCGGCACGCATCCGCACGACGTTCTTCGCCCACCTCAACACGGGCGAGTACCTGGGTGTCGCGGCGATCCTCACCGTGAGCTTCTGGCTCGTGCACGCGGGCGTGGTGTCCATCGGCGGCGCGACGGCGGCGGCCCTCTACTTCCTCGCCCTGTTCGGCCCCATCGGCTCGCTGCTCTCGAGCATCGACGAGCTGCAGCTCGCCGGGGTGGGCCTCGCGAGGCTCGTCGGCGTCGTCGGCGCGCGCGACCACGACGGACGGGATGAAGCGGGGGCGCTCCGCGGAGGCGGAGACGAAGCGGGTGGAGACGAAGCGGGTGAAAACAAAGGCGAAGATGGCACGGGAGTCGCCGCGGGCTCCCCCGCGATCGTCGTCGAATCGGTCGATTTCAGCTACGACGGGCAGCGGATGCAGCTCGCTGACGTGAGCCTTCGGGTCGCGCCGGGCGAACGGGTGGCGCTGGTCGGCGAGAGCGGATCGGGGAAGAGCACCCTCGCGCAGCTCATCGTCGGAGCGTTCGATCCGACGAGCGGAAGCGTGACGGTGCACGGGCGGCCCGCGGCGTCACGCGAGCGGGACGCGAATGTCGTGCTCGTCACGCAGGAGCTCCACGTGTTCGCGGCGACGATCGCTGAGAACCTGCGGCTCGGGGCTCCGTCGGCGAGCGCCGGGGACCTCGAGGCGGCGGTGCGCGCGGTGGGGGCCGACTGGCTGCTCGACCTGGATGCGGGGCTCGAAACGCGGGTGGGCGCATCCGGTCTCGCGCTCGATGGCGCCGCCGCGCAGCAGCTCGCGCTCGCGCGGGTGCTGTTGCGCGACCCGGCCATCGTCGTGCTCGACGAGGCGACGGCTGAGGGCGGGGGCGACGACCCGCTGGGCCTCGACGCGGCCCTGACGGCCGCAACGCGCGGGCGCACCTCGGTGGTCGTCGCGCATCGGCTGTCGCAGGCCCGTGTCGCCGACCGCATCGTCGTCATGCGGCGCGGACGCATCGTGGAGCAGGGCAGTCACGGCGAGCTGCTCCGCCTCCGCGGCGAGTACGCCCGCCTGTGGGGCGCATGGGAGAGCGCGTCGACGGAAGCCTCTGCCCCATCCGCCCTCCCTGCTCCCCCGCAGCAGGAGTAACCAGACGCAGCAGGAACGACCCGGACGCAGCAGGGCAGTAGCAGTAGCAGTAACCAGACCCAGCAAGAGTGAGCCAGACGCAGGCTCCCAGCGTCACGAGCCCGCATCTCGCTGACTTCTGCGCCTCGGGGTCACGCCCGTCGCGCCGACTCCGTCCCGTACAGCTCCCGCTGATCGCCGCTCGCCATCCATCCGCTCCCCGCCACTTCCCTTCCTTCCTTCCCAACCCATCCGCTCGTCCCCCCGCCAGCAACTCCACAAGAATGAGCAAGAAGCAGGCTCCCGGCGCCGCGAACCTGCATCTCGCTGACCTCTGCGCGCGAGCTGCCACTGCTCCCGCTGCCCCACTTGCCCCACCACCCGCTGCACCCCCTGATGCCGCTGATCGCCGCGCATCCGGGCTGCGACGCGCCCGCCCGAAACGCGACGGTGCGAGAATGCCTGCATGACGGATGGCACCCTCGGCACCCCGCTCACCCCCGCTTCGACGCGCGCGCTCCTGCTCGGCGCGGGCGAGCTCGGGAAGGAGGTCGCGCTCGAGCTGCAGCGCCTCGGCGTCGAGGTCATCGCCGTCGACCGCTACGCGAACGCCCCCGCGATGCAGCTCGCGCACCGCAGTCACGTGGTGGACATGCTCGACCCGGTGGCCCTGCGCGCCGTGCTGGCGCAGGAGCAACCCGACATCGTGATCCCCGAGGTGGAGGCGATCGCGACGCAGGTACTCGCCGAGATCGAAGCGGAGGGACGCACCCGCGTCGTGCCGACCGCCAGGGCGACGCAGCTCACGATGGACCGTGAGGGCATCCGCCGACTTGCCGCCGAGGAGCTCGGCCTTTCGACCTCCCCGTACCGATTCGCGGACACGTTCTCCGAGTTCGCGGCGGCCATCGAGGCGGTGGGCCTGCCCTGCGTGGTGAAGCCGGTCATGTCCTCGTCGGGGAAGGGCCAGTCGGTGATCCGCGAGCCGGATGACATCCAGGCCTCGTGGGACTACGCGCAGGAGGGTGGGCGCACGGGCCGCGGCCGCGTCATCGTCGAGGGCTTCGTGCCGTTCGATTCGGAGATCACGCTGCTGACCGTGCGCCACGTCGGCGGCACCGTCTTCTGCGAGCCGGTCGGGCACACGCAGGTCGACGGTGACTACCGCGAGTCGTGGCAGCCGGCGGCGCTCCCCGCGGCGGCCCTGGAGAAGGCGAAGGTCGTCGCAAAGACGGTGACGGATGCGCTCGGCGGCTTCGGACTGTTCGGTGTGGAGCTGTTCATCGTCGGCGACGACGTGCTCTTCTCCGAGGTGTCGCCGCGCCCCCACGACACGGGCCTCGTCACGCTCGTGTCGCAGGATGTGTCGGAGTTCGCGCTGCACGCCCGAGCCGTCCTCGGCCTGCCGGTGTCGGAGCCGCTGCGGATCGGGGCGGGTTCCGGGGAGTCGGCTGCCGCATCGTGCGCGGTGCTCGCCGAGGGCACCGGGGTGCCGACGATCTCTGGCGTGGATGCGGCGCTCGCGGTCCCGACGTCGCAGCTGCGCCTCTTCGGGAAGCCGAACGTCGCGGGCAAGCGCCGAGTGGCGGTCGCTCTCGCACGCGGCGCCAACGTCGACCAGGCCCGAGAGCGGGCTCGGGAAGCCGCGGCGGCACTGAGGATCACGCTGAGCTGAGCGTCCAGCTCATCGCCGGCGACTCCAAATCGAGTGCGGGACCGTGCGACGAGTGCGACTAGCGGATGCGCCGGCCGCCGCGACTCAGCAGCGACGCCTGCACCGCGAGCGCGGCGGCGATGACCACGAGCTGCACGCCACCCCAGAGCACGTAGCCGGTGGGGATGCCGACGAGTGACATCCAGGCCGTCGAGCAGCTGCCGAGCTGCACGCCGAAGCCGATGAGCGAACCGAGGTCGAAGCTGCCGTCAAGCTCGGTGCCCGAGCACACGCCCCACCCCTCGTGCGGCACGAGCAGGACGGTCGTCACGACGAGCAGGACGACGCTCGCACCGATCACGGCGACCGCTTGACGAACGCCTCTTCGCTCTACCAGATTCTGCATCCGCTCACTCTGGCAGATCCAGGCCCAGGCCTGCGTGCGCCCGCGCACGCGCGCTCCGAGCTGCCTAGCCGTCGAGCCCCAGCTCGCGCACGCACTCGCGCAGGAACGCTGCCCCGGCGTCGTCGTGGATGAGGTCGCCGAACGTCACGACGTCGTAGTCCTTCTCGAGGATCCCGTCAGCGGGCCGGACATCGACGTGCGCCGTGTCGTAGCCCGTCGCGTGCAGCTCGTCGGCCATCTTGTAGTCGCTGCGGGAGTCGCCGACCGAACGCCAGCGCTTGGGCAGCGCACCGGCCGCCGCGAACTCGGCGAGCGCCCGTCTTGCACCGTGGTCCTTGTCGAGGTTCACGGACTCGATGTCGGTGGAGATGATCGTCGGGTCGATGCGGAACGGAACCAGGCCCTGCGCATCCGGCGCCTCGCGGTCGCCGTGGCGCATGCCGACGCCCTGCTGCACGGCGAGCTCGAACGCGGCGTCGTCGAAGGCCTTCTGCCGCTCGAGGTACGCCGCGGAGCTGACATCGGTGCGCTGCTCGACAGAGATCATCGCCTTCTTCGTCTCGTCGAAGAAGAGGACATCGCTGAACTCGCCCTCGCCGAGCTCGCGGATCGCAGCGATGTACGCGGAAGGCGGCACGACCGACTCGTCGATCTGCAGCTCGCTCATCCCTTCGGGTGAAATCGCCGACCACGTTCCACCCTTCTCGTAGACCCCGAACATGCGGGCTCCCGGCTGACGCAGCGCGTCGGCGAGGCCGTTCTCGAAGAGGGGCTCGATGACGCGTTCGCGGATGAACTCCTCGGAGCGTCCCGTGATGAACGCGATGGGCACCCCCGCCGCGGCGAGGGTGACGAGGTCGTCGAGGATGCTCTGGATCGCGATCGTGCGGGTCACGGGGCTCGCGATGGGGCCGTCTACGTCGAGGAGCAGGCCGAGGTCATGGGGTGAAGTGGTCACGTCTCATTGTGGCAGGGGGTCCGGGTTCGGGTCCAGGACGCGGGCGGGCGATATCGTTGGCTCCTGCTACGTTGTGCGCTGGGGCGGCCATGGCAAAGGTGACCCTTATCTCGGAGAACTCGTCGCGATTCGACGGCGTGGACAGAATGGGGATCGGCGTGCGCGTGTGGAAGTCATGGATCTGGCCCGGCATCAAGATCGCGCTCGTGGCTGTGATCGCCGTCGCACTCGTCAAGATCGCGTTCTTCAGCTCGGCACCCGAGGAGTCGGCGGCGCTGCCCACGGGTCAGGTCGTCGAACCCGTCATCAGTCCCGTGCTCGGCACGATCACGAACGACGTCACGTTGACGGCGAACGTGCAGGAGTCGCCGGCCGTCGACGCGAAGGTGCCCATGATGGGGACGATCGACACGGTGTACGTGACGCAGGGCGCGCGAGTCGAGGCGGGCGATGTGATCGCCGCCATCCGCAACGAGAAGACCCCAACGGCAGCGGCACCGTCGTCGCCGGAGGCGAGCGGCGAGCCGCAGGCGGCTCCCGCGGCCGAGCCCGAGTATGAGTGGAACGAGATCGTCGCTCCGACTGCCGGCACCATCACGAAGCTCAACCTCATCGAGCAGCAGCAGGTGACGGTGGGCGAGGCGCCCGTCTCGATCACCCCGGCGAGCTTCATCGTGAAGGGCACCATCCCACCGGCCCAGCTGTACCGTCTGGCGACGACGCCAGCGGATGCGCAGGTCACGATCACGGCGGGCCCAGCGCCCTTCACCTGCACCGAGCTCCGCATCGCGTCTGGCGCCGCGGCGAAGAGCAGCAGCGCCGCGGAGGACCCGAGCGGCGCATCCGGTGCTGCCGAGACGACCGACACGACGACGGTCACGTGCAAGGTCCCCGCCGAGGTCACGGTGTTCCCCGGCCTGGAGGCGAACGTCGTGCTGCACGGCGGTGTCGCCGAGAACGTGCTCACCCTGCCGATCACGGCGGTGAAGGGGCAGGCGGAGACCGGGGTCGTCTTCGTGCAGGGCGCTGATGGTGCGATCGAGGAGCGGCCCGTGAAGCTCGGCCTCACCGACGGCACGCTCGTGCAGATCGCTGAAGGCGTCTCCGAGACCGACATCGTGCTCGAGTTCGTGCCCGGCGCCGACCAGGCGAGCCCGGAAGAGTGCTACATCGACCCGATGAGCGGCGCAGAGATCTGCGGGATGCTGGGCGGCTGACGTGGCGTTCATCGAGCTCCGCGAAATCTCGAAGTCGGTGCGGGCCGCCGACGACAGCGAGCTGCACATCCTGCGCGGCGTGAACCTGCAGATCGAGGAGGGCGAGCACCTCTCGATCGTCGGGCGATCCGGGTCGGGCAAGTCGACGCTGCTCAACATCCTGGGCCTGCTGGACGCGCCGACGAGCGGGGAGCTCCTCTTCGACGGCAAGCCCACCGCCGCGCTGCGCCTGCGGGCACGCGACCGGATGCGGGGTGCTCAGATCGGCTTCGTGTTCCAGCAGTTCAACCTGCTCGAGGGGCGCACGGCGACGGAGAACGTGGCCATGCCGCTCCTCTACGCCCGCGACCACTCCTTCTGGCGGCGTGACGCCCTCGCCAGGGAAGCGCTCACCGATGTGGGACTCGACCATCGCCTCGACTCGCTTCCGACTCGGCTATCCGGCGGCGAGCAGCAGCGCGTCGCGATCGCGCGCGCCATCGTCCGGCGCCCGCGGGTGATCCTCGCCGACGAGCCGACCGGTGCACTCGACGTCGAAACCGGCGCCCGCGTCATGACGTTGCTCGCCGACATCTCGAAGGAGACCGGGGCCGCGCTCGTCACGATCACGCACGATGAGAGCGTCGCGGCCAGGGCCGACCGGATGCTGCGGCTCGACGCTGGCCTGCTCGCACCCTCGCAACCGGCCGTCGTGCCCGCGGAAGGAGCACCCGCATGAGCTGGTTCACGCAGATCGCCGGTGCCTTCATCGAAGCCTGGGACGAGCTGCGAGTGCACCGCGTTCGGGTGACGCTCGCGCTGGTCGGCATCGGCATCGCCGTGTTCGCGATCGTCGCGGTCACGGGACTCGGGTCGATCACACGGCAGTCGTCGATCGAGATCTCCGAACGATCCAGCGGGCGCCCCGCGAGCTACCAGCTGATGGTGAGCAGTGCGGCGACCGACGACAAGGTCGCTATCTACGAGGCGGCCTACAAGGCTGCGATCGAGCGGTACGGCATCACCTACCAGTCGACGTCGGGGTCCGCCATGACGCGTATCCAGTTCGTCGACGGTGTCGCGGACGTCGAGTCCACGATCGTCGATCCGGCGTTCGGCGAGATGCATCGCGTGAAGCTCATCGAGGGGTCGTGGCTGACGGCCGACGACGCTGACCGCTTGGCTCCCGCGGTCGTCATCAACGAAACCATGTGGAACCGGCTGGGCAACCCGTCTGTGGCCGAGCATCCGACGCTGCAGGTCTCAGGGGCTGCGCCGACGACGGCCGTGGTCGTCGGCGTCTCCGCCAACATCTACCCGGACTACCCAGAGCAGATGTACGTGCTGAGCGACGCCCAGCATCTCCTCGGGGCCAGCGCGGGCGGCGGCATGATGGGCGGGATGATGATGGGCGGCTCCTACGCCCCGCCGTCGATGGGCGGTGACGAGGGGTCCACCGCGACGTTCCCGACCTACGAGCTGTGGCTGCCGCTCGAGAACCACGAGGAGCTCTCGAGCCAGATCGTGCGCGATCTGAAGGCGGCCCTCGGAGAGGGAGGCGCGGTCGACGCGCAGCGCACCGACTACCTGGCCTGGGGTGAGGACCCGTTCCTTGCCGTGCAGATCCTCGTGACCGCGGTCGGCGGCATCGTGCTGCTCGTCGGCACGATCGGCTTCGTGAACCTGTCGATCGTGACGGTGAAGCAGCGGGTGCGGGAGATCGGCATCCGGCGGTCGTTCGGCGCCACCGGTGGCCGTGTGTTCTTCTCGATCCTGCTGGAGAGCGTCGTGGGCACGCTGCTCGCAGGGATCGTGGGCATCGGGTGCGCGATCGTGACGTTGCAGAACCCACTGGTGCAGGGGGCGATCACGGGCGGGCTTGGACTCACCGATTCGGTGCCGTTCCCGGTGGATGCGGCGGTGCTCGGCATCGTCGTGAGCGTTGGCGTCGGCCTGCTCGCGGGGTTCATCCCGGCGGTCATCGCGACGCGCAGCAACGTGATCGACGCGATCCGGTCGTAGGACGCCGGCGTCGGGCTCTTGCCGCAGTCCTAGTCCTAGTCCTAGCTCTGGCCTGGTGCCGGGCTTGCGGGTGAGAGTGCTGGCAGTCGTTAGACCGGCTGCGCGTCGTCCGCCACGACGGCGGGCGTCCCGAAGCGGAGCGCGGCGACGACGGCCCAGATGAGGAGGAGCGGCAGCGCGACGTAGGCAGAGGTCATGAGCGGTGCGCTCAGGGTGAGGAAGCCGGCGGCTGAGGCGAGGAGCGCGAGGATGGTCGCTCCGCTGACGAGCGTCGCCCAGACGGGGCGACGGGTCTGGCCGAGCAGGACGACCAGCACGAGCGCGGCGAGGGCGAGCATCTTGATGCCGTCGACGACCTGGATGGTGGCCCAGACCTGCCCGGAGTCGAGGCCGAGCAGCGCGGCGGAGCCGTCGGAGGCGAGCCCGAAGGTGAGGAGCGCTTCGCCGGCGAGCTGGATGAGTGAGAGCACGAGGGTCGCGAGGCCCGCTGCTCGCGTGGCCCTCCGCATCCGCTGACTGCCGAGCAGCGTGGACATGCCGTAGAGGGCGACGGCTGCGAGGCCGTGCACGAGGGCGGCGTTGACGAGCACGCTCGGCGAGGTTGCGTAGGCCTCAGCGACGGCGGCGGAGCTGTCGGCCGGGGTGATATCTGGGGCGCCGACGAGCAACCCGCTGATCCAGGCGGACACGTAGACGCCGCACCACACCCAGAGCGTTCGCTGGATCTCGAGCGTCGGGGCCGTCGCCGGTGTTGTCATGCGGCAACGCTAACCGGAGCGAACGTACGGAGGCTGTGTTCGGTGCCGCGGCGGGCAGGCTCTTACCGCTGCTCGTTGCGAACGGTGCAGTGCGCTGTGCGGTGAGCCGCGGTGCGGTGTGGAGAGAACAGTGCGGTGAGCCGCGCAGGAAGTGACACGCCGATCACAGAATGTCGGTGGTTCGGGAGACGATGCAGGCATGCAGAACGAACCGATCGACGACGAGGCTCCGCGGGTCGCGGCGCCTGGTCGCGCGGCTCGGCTTCGTGAGATGCGCCGGCGCCTCGCGGCCGGGCTCGGTGTCGAGCAGGGCGTCGTCGACGACGCCTGCCAGCGCGCCGAAGATCGCACGCTTGGCGCGCGCCGAGCGTTGCTTGTCCTCGCCCTTGCCGACAACCAGAGGCACCTGAATCGGCTCCACGGCGAGCAGGCCGAGCTGCACGCTCGTGCGCTCGAGCTGGGGCTCCGCGGCGACGAGCTCGCCGGTACCTCGAGTCCCGCCCTGGAGGTTCGGTCGCTCGCGTCCGAGATCGCGGCGGTTTCGGGCAGGTCGCAGCGGTCGGTGCAGATCGAATTCGGTCGAGCGGATGCGATCGCCAATCGTTTCGAGCCCGTTCAGGAGGCGATGAAGACTGGGGCCATCAGCCGCGCGCATGCGCTGGTGATCGTCGACGCGGGTCTGCGCATCACGCATCCCGACCCTGCTGAGCTCGAGCGTCGCCGAGAGCACTATGCGCGCGTGGTGCTCGAGAAGGCCGTCTCGACGACCCCCGGTCGAATCAAGTCCTTCGCGGAACGGGTCGCCGAGGAGTTGACGGAGGAGTCGCTCGACGAGCGCTTCGAGAGAGCCCGCCGTACCCGACGGGTGATGCTCTCGCAGCTCGAGGACGGCCTCGGCGAGCTGTCGGTCATCGACTCCTACGCGAAGCTCGTGGCGATCTTCGACCGAACGACCAGGCAGGCGCTCGTCATCAGCGACGCCGAGCGGCGGACCGCGAGGGAAAGAGCCCACGCGCACCCGAGCGGCACCGCCGATGCCGACGGTCAAGCTGAGGCGCAAGTTCACGGAGACGCCGACGGCCCCGCCAACGGCCAAGCCGATGGTTGCGACAACAAGCCACCCGGTGCGCCGGACGCCAGGAGCAGGTGCGAGGATCCGCTTCCCGAGCCCCGCTCGCTGGACGAGGTGCGCGCGGATGTACTCTCCGGCGGCTTCCTTCGCGCGACGCCGGAGGAGTTGCGGGGCAGGGCTCCGATCAAGGCGAAGATCTCGATCGTCATTCCGGCTGAGACGCTCCTCGCACCCACCGGGTACAGAGTCGGGAGAGACGACGCAGCCAGCACGGACGGCGCAGTCGGCACAGTCGGCACAGTCGGCACCGATGGCACAACCGGCGCAGATGGCACAGCCGGCGCAGCCCGGACAGGCAGCCCAGTCAGCCCCGACCGCGGAGACCGCGGCGACCGCGGCGAAGCTGCACCTCGGGGGCGCCCCGGTCCTGCCCTTCTGAACGGCTATACCCCCGTTCCGACTGCGGAGGTACGGCGCCTCATCGACGCGGCGCCCGAGTTCGAGCGCATCTTCACCGATCCCCTCAAGGGCACGCTGGTCGAGGTCGATTCGTACCGTCCGACAAGCGCGATGCGCCGCAGACTCGCTGCCCGCGATGGTCGCTGCCGTTTCTTGGGATGCATGATGCCGGCAAGCCGCTGCGACATCGACCACACGAAGGCCTGGGAGGAGGGCGGCCCGACGAGTCTCGCGAATCTCGGCCATCTCTGTGGAGGCCACCACACGGGCAAGCACCACGGCGACTGGGAAGTACGACAGCTGCCCGATGGCGTCTACGAGTGGCGATCTCCCAGCGGACTCATCTTCCGCGACGCCCCAGTGCAGTTCGGCCGGCTCACCGCACTTCCGCTCCCTGAACCCGGCGTGGAGTCGAGCGCCACCCCACCCAGCACCACCCCACCCAGCACCACCCTGCCGAGCATTACCCCGGCCAGCGCTACCCCAACCAGCACCGACTCACCGGGCAATGCCCCACCCAGCGGTCCCCCTCCGGCCTCTGGCCCACGCAGCACCGCCCCACCGATCGAAGCCGCGCCGAAAATCACCCCTCCGAGCGCTCCCCTGCCCGGCACCGACACCGACACACCGAGTACCGACCGCGGTGGCCAGATCGCCCTCCCGTCGACCGCTCCCGGCCTCAGTGACTCACACAGCTCTGGCCGTGCTGACGACACCGCCGATGCTCAGCGCGCTGGCGGTGGCGGCGACCTTGAGAACGTTGGTGGCGGCGACGACCTTGGGGACGAGGGCGACGCAACGCAAGTGGGCGACGTCGACGACGTTCGCGACCCCATCCGCCCTCGCCACCAGCACAACCCAGGGGAACTCGAGTGCGATTGTGAGCACGAAGACGAAGACGAAGACGAAGACGAAGACAAGGACAGGGACAGGGACAGGGATGAGGGCGACCGGCGTTCGCGGTTTCCGAAGCTTGGGTTCCTCGAGGAGTTTAGGAGGGAGCGCGCGGCGAAGAAGGCGGCCATCGAGTCGGGGTCGTCGCGTCGGGGCCAACCTGAATTTCGTCCAACCCGGCAACGGGGCGACGAGGGAGGTGGCGACCAGCTGCGCGCCGAGAGCTCTCGGGGAGAACGTTCGGACTCGTCTGACGATCCGGCGCCCTTCTGAGCCCGGCTGGCTCTCCTGATCCCCGACGTTCCCTCTTGACCGAGCCAGGCGCCCGCCCCATCTGTTGTCCCTGAGCGCCCCTCGGATTCCCACCTGGCTCGCATGGAGGAGCTTCGGAGCTCGTCGTACATTGAGGGAGAAACGAGCGCGATGTCACCCGCGGTGTCTCCGGCGTCCGCGAAATCGAGCAGGCTGACGACGGTGACCAAGGAGACGGCTCAGTCAACTCACTGAGCTCAGTCAACTCACTGGGCTGAGCCAACTCAACGGGTTCAGCGAGCCCAGTTCGACCACGCATGCGATCAAAGGAGACGCCATGGCCGGTCAGATCATCATCGACCTCTTCACGACCCTGGATGGGGTGCAGCAGGCGCCGGGCGGACCGGAGGAGGATCCGGAGGGCGGGTTCAGGTTCGGGGGTTGGCAGGCGCCGCTCATGGACGAGGCGGAGGGTGAGCAGGTCGAAAGTGGTGTGAAGACCATGGATGCGTTGCTACTGGGCCGCAGGACGTACGACATCTTCGCGGCGTACTGGCCGCAGTACGCGGACGGCCCGTCCGATGGCATCGCAGCGGTCTTCAACAGGATCCCGAAGTACGTGGCGTCCCGCGGCACCCCCGACTTGCCCTGGGCGGCATCGCATCGTGTGGGCGCTGACCTTGCGGCGGAGGTGTCCACCCTCCGGGAACGCCACAGCAGCATCCACGTGATCGGGAGCGTCGACTTCGCTCAGACGCTGGTGCGGGAGGGGTTCTTCGACGTGCTGAACCTGTGGGTATATCCGGTGGTCCTGGGCGCAGGGAAGCGACTCTTCCCGAACGACGGACCGCCGCTCGGGCTGACTCTCCTCGAACCGCCCGTCGCGTCGGAGCGCGGATGCGTGCTGCTCAAATACGGCCCAGGCGGCCTCGTCGAGACAGCCGACATGGACGAGGCATTGCGCGAGCGCTGACACCCACGCTCACCACCCACGCCCTGAGGTCGCCCATGGAGCAGTAACCGCGTATCTGACTGCTACTCGTAGCGCGCTGTTGAGGCCCGAATGAGATCGGCGTGCTCGTAGATGTCTTGGATCTCTTCGATGGGAATCTTGGTCTCGTTCTTGGCTTCGTCGAAGACGCCCAGGTACTTCTGTTTCTTGCCGTTGAACCAGAGGCGGGCGATGGGCTTCCGGTTGTTGTCGTCGATGAGCACGGCGAAGTAGGACTTCGCATCTCGATGCGTCACCCGTTGCGGTTTGACATGGGCACACGCAATTGCCTTCACGACCTGATAGCCCTCGAGCTCTTCCAGGGTGGTGTCGATTTCGGTATCCCGGTCAAGGTCATCAGCAGCCACGGCCTGGCTTTCGAGTTCATGCTGTGCCTCGGCCGGTGCGGCAACGGGCAGCGCTGACGCACCCAAGGCGGTCTTGAGTCGGTCGTTGACCTGCTCTGTGAGGAACTGTTTGGTGGCGTTCGGGACGAGCAGACTGAATTGCTCACGCACCTTCTGCGTGAACGAACCGTCGTAGACACGACTCGTGAAGAACTTGATCCACTCATCGGAGGGTTCCCTGAACTGCGCAGCAATCTCACGCTTCAACGCTCCGACATACTTGAGCTCCTCGGCCGCGTTGATGATCGAGTCGAGGTCGAAGACCTCCTTGGTGAGTTTCTTCAGCTCCGGGATCAGAGTCTCGTCGATGTCACTGAGGTCGAGAACCAGGAAGGGCTTTTCGTCCATCCTGTTCGGCGCATCCAGGTCAGTGAAGAAGTTGTAGACCTCACCATTTGTCAGGACGGCGATGCGCGCGTTCGTGACCGCGAAGTAGCGAAAGAGCTGAGAGGCATGCTCGATCTTGAGCGCACCAGTTGAGCTCTTGCACTCGATGAGCATCTGAACTTCGCCGTCACGCATGATGGCGTAGTCGATCTTCTCACCCTTCTTCACTCCCACATCAGCAGTGAATTCCGGCACGACCTCAAGAGGATTGAAGACGTCGTAGCCGAGAATCGTCGAGATGAACGGCATGATAAACGCGTTCTTCGTGGCCTCTTCGGTCTGGATTGCCTCGCGCTGGTTGGAAACCTTGAGCGCGAGCGCACTGAGTCGCTCGTTGAAGTCCATCTCACTCCTTCGGGATTGAAGGAGATAGTAGTTGTCTTGCCCCGCTCAGATATACCCGTGCGATTTCTCAATCACCCGGGCGACCCCATTCAGAATGGAGCCGCCCGAAACTGGCTTATTGACCTGAGCGGGCCACGCCCGTCCCGCTAGTGCGCGGGGTGCTTGCGCTCCAGCGCGGCGCCTTCGACATCGACGTTGGGCATGATCTTGTCGAGCCACTTCGGCAGCCACCAGGCTGACTTCCCAAGGAGGTGCATGAGCGACGGCATGATGAGCATGCGCACGATGAACGCGTCGAGGAGCACACCGAACGCGAGCCCGAACCCGATCGACCGGATCATGGTCGACTCGGCGAACACGAACCCGCCGAACACGGACACCATGATGAGCGCCGCGGCGACCACGACGGCTCGGCCGGCTCGGAAGCCCTGCACGACAGCGACCCGTGCCTCAGCCCCGTGCACGTACGCCTCACGCATCCCGGAGGCGAGGAACAGCTGGTAGTCCATGGCGAGCCCGAAGAGGATGCCGACGAGGATGACCGGCAGGAAGCTCAGGATCGGCCCTGTCGCGTGCAGCCCGATGAGGTCAGCGAACCAGCCCCACTGGAAGACCGCGACCACGGCCCCGTACGTCGCGAACAGCGAGAGGATGAACCCGCCCGTCGCGATGAGTGGCACGAGGATCGACCGGAAGACGAGGATCATGATGAGCAGAGACAGGCCCACGACGAGCGCGATGTAGAGGGGCAGCACCGAGTTGAGTCCCTCGGAGATGTCGATGTTGATGGCCGCCTGCCCGGCGACGCCGAGCGTGATGCCGTCTTCGATCTCGGGCAGCGCGCGAAGCTCGCCGACGAGCTGCTCGGTGGAGACGCTGTTCGGCCCCTCCGCCGGGATCACCTGGAACGCTGTGAGGCTCTTGTTATCCGAGACTCCGATCGGGGCGACCGCGGTGACGTCGTCGAGCGAGGCGAGCTTCTCGCCGACGAGCACCTGCTTGTCGAGCACACCCGCATCGTCGAGCCCCTCGGGAAGCGTGGCCGTGACGAGCAGCGGACCAGTCGCGCCGGCCCCGAACTGCTCCTCGGTGATGGTGAACGCCTGATACGACGCCGACTCCTCAGGCTCCGACGAACCGTCGGGCAGGCCGACCCGCATCGACAGTGCGGGAATCGCGACCGTCAGCAGCACCGCAACACCGGCGAGCACCGTAACGATGGCCCGCCACGTCGGCATGGCCTTCAGCGGCGGGGCGTGAGCGGCCCGCACCTGACCCGTCACAACGCCGACACCGCCGGTCGCTGCCCCTTCCGGGCCAGTGCCGTGCAGCTTGCGGATGTGCGCCCGCCTGCGCTTGTTCAGCACCCGCATCCCGAGCTTCCCCAGCAGCGCGGGCGTGAGGGTGACGGCGATGAGCACTGCGATCAGGACGCACACCGCGCCGGCCGTGCCCATGAGGCCGAGGAAGGGGATGCCCGTCACGTTCAAGGCGAGCAGGGCCACGATGACCGTCGCACCGGCGAACACGACCGCGTTGCCGGCGGTGCCGTTCGCGAGTCCGATCGACTCGCGCACGTCCATGCCCTGCATGAGCTGCTTGCGGTGCCGGTTCACGATGAACAGCGAGTAGTCGATGCCGACCGCGAGCCCCAGCATGATGCCGAGGACAGGGGTGACCGACGCCATCTGCACCACGCCGGAGAACGCGAGCACGCTGACGACGCCGATCGCGACGCCCACGAGCGCCGTCACGATCGGGAGGGATGCGGCGAGTGCCGACCCCAGCAGCACGAGCAGCACGATGGCCGCGAACACGAGGCCGATCGCCTCGCCGATGCCGAAGATCTGCGGGACGCTCTGCGCGATATCCGTCGAGAAGGCCACGTTCACCCCGTCGACGGGGTGCGCTTCGAAGTACTCGATGACGCCCTGCTTGGCGTCCTCGCTCAACTCGAGGCGAGGCTCCGTGAACGAGACGTTCACGATCGCCGTCGAACCATCCTCCGAGACGAGGCTGATGCCATCCGAGAGATCGACGAGCTTCGCGCCGTTCTCCAGCTGCTGCAGCTGCGTGTCGATCTCAGCCTGCGACGCATCCAGAGTGGCCTGCTGATCGGCGATCGCCTGCACCTGCGTGTCGAGCTGCGCCTGCTGCGCCTCGAGCGCCTCGAGCTGCGCGGCCGGGTTCCCGGCCGCCTCGAGCTGCTGCTTCGCCGCATCCAGCTGCGCCTGCGCCGCGTCGAGCTGGGCCTTGCCGCCGTCGAGCTGCGCCTGGCCCGCGTCGAGCTGCGCCTGCCCGTCGGCGATCTGCGTGCGGCCACTCTCGACCTGCGCCGCCTGACCCTCCAGCTCGGCCGTCGCCGAGAACGGGTCGATGACATCCGCCACATCGGTGAGGTCGCCACGGTCGGCGATCACGGAGCTGATGTCAGCCCGCTGCGCCTCCGTCAGCGCCGACCCGTCCTCCGTGGAGTACACGACGGTGCCGGATGCGCCCGCGAACGCCGGCAGCTGCTCCTCGAGTTCCGAGATGACCTCACCCGAGGCCGTGCCCGGCACATCGAAGCTCGACGAGAGCCCCTTGAAGCCGATGAGGAACCCGCCGACAGCGAGCCCCAGAATCACCAGCCACGCCCCCACGACAACCCACACTCGGCGGGTCGCGAAGGTCCCCAAGCGGTACAGCAGTTCGGCCATCAGCATCCTCTCGACGCGCAGGATCATGCGCGCACGCTCGTTGCGGCGCCCGAACCGACCCGACTGTTCGAGGGGCGCCGCCCTAGATCATACGCAACGTCTCGTCTACTCAGTTTGTGAATATGATGGCCGTCATGTCAGAGCGAGACGCCGGTGTCGAGGAACGCGCAACCACCGGCCACAAGCAGGGCCCGGTGCGCAGCGAGGCTGCCCGCGTCGCGGTGCTCGAAGCGACGTCGAAGCTCTTCGCGGAACGCGGCTACGAGCGCCTCACCATGGAGGGTGTCGCCTCGGAGGCCGGCGTCTCGAAGCAGACCATCTACCGCTGGTGGCCCTCCAAGGGGGCCCTGGTCTCCGACTGCCTCCTCCAGGGGCAGCTCTTCCCCAACCGCTTCACCGTGCCCAACACGGGCGAGCTCCGGGCGGACCTCACGGCCTGGCTCGGCGCAGTCCTCGCGCTCCTCGGCCAACCACAGGGCGAGCTGCTCGTGCGCTCGCTCATCGCCGCATCCGTCGAGAACGAGGACATCGGCAGGCGGCTCCACGAGAGCCTCGGCGCCAGCCGATCCCTCACGGAACGCTTCCAGATCGCCATCGCCCACGGACAGCTGGCACCGGATGCGCGCCTCGAGGAGATCGGCGAAGCCATCATCGGCGCGCTTCTGCTCCGAGCCCTGAGCAGAACCGAGTCGAGCGAGGCCAGCATCCAGCGACTCCTGGACGCCGTGCTCGGCCCCGCCCAGGCGACGGGGCGCACCGGGGCCCGACGCTGACTCAGACCCAGGCACGGCCCTGCCCCGACCCTGGACCTGGACTGGACTGGACTGGACTGACCCCACCCGAATTCAACGCGTGCCGCACGTCACTGGGGGGGGATACGTCACTGCGCCAGCTGGCCTGCCACTGGGCCGGCAAGCAGGTCAACGCGTCGGCTGGCCACTTTCGCGCTCATCGCGCACCTCAGCGTCGCGGAACGCTTCCACCTGCGCCCGGAAGTGCTCGGTCTTGGCTTCCGCGATGTCCTGCGGGCGGTTGTCGGCGCTCGCGAAGAACTCGTTCCACCGCGAGCGCAGCACCTGCAGCACGAGGCGCGGGGTGACGTGCACTCGACGGTTGCGGGCATCCTCGTCGGCGAGCTGCACGAGCTCGCCGGCGGCCGCCGCGGCGGCGTCCTCGGCCTCGACGACGGAACCGGCGTCGCCCTCGTCGGCGAGCGCAGCCTTCCCAGTTCGCCCTGCCCCATCGCCTCCACGCATGTCGAAGGGGTCCCTGGCATGGTCGACGCAGAGCTCCGCGACACCCTTCGCGTGGTCGTACATGACGGAGTGCGCGGCGCCCTCGATCTCCCACGTGGAGGCGTGAGGCAGGAGGCCTTCCATGTCGCGCAGCCACTGGCGCGGCACGAGCGAGTCGTGCTCGCCCCGGATGAGCAGCGTGTGGGCCTGGATGCGCGGCAGGACGTCCTCGATCCGGTAGCGCATCATCCGCGGCAGCACGGCGGAGAACCAGCGGAATCCGCACAGCAGGTACGCGCCCGTGGCGAGCATCGCCACACGGAATGGCTCGCGCGCGGACGACTCGAGGAAGCGGAACGCGAGCTTGGGAAGGGAGCGCTCGCGCGGGTTCGTGACGGGCCCGATGAGCACGACCGTGCTCAGCTCGGGCCGCTGCGAGGCCAGCTCGGACACCACCTGTGTTCCCATCGAGTGGCCGACGAGCACCGGGTCTTCGAGTCCGAGCTCGTCAATGACGGTGCCGACCACGGCGGCGTACCGCTGGATGCTCATGGGTCGCTTCGGGTACGGGACGCCCGCGAACCCTGGCAGGTCGAGGGCGTGGACGGGCCCGAACTCGCCGAGGCCGGGAGCGAGGTTCTCGTAGTAGTTGGAGGCGACGCCGATACCCGCGATGAGCACGAAGGCGCGGTCACCCTCGGCGCCGATCGTCGAGACGCGCGCACGGACCTCGCCGTGGCGGATATACCGGACGTCGACGCGCTGCCGCGTGTGATCGCGGGCGGAGGTCGCTGCAGAGTCGGGGGCCACGGAATCCACTGTAGCCAGGGCGCCGTGACCCGATCATCAGGGCGGCGGGAGCGGGCGGACGCCGAGGTTCGAGCTACTCCCCGAGGAAGCGCGCCGTCGGCCGACCGGCCGCGGGCTCGAGCAGCACCACCTGCCCGTTCAGGATGCGCGGGCACGTCGCCCCCGTGACGGCTTCGATCCCGGCCCGGAGGAAGACGCCGTGGCTCACGACGACCGCCGTTCCGGGAGCTCCCAGCAGGGCTGTGAGGGCAGCACCCGCCCGTTCCGCGAGCTGCGCCGCCGTCTCCGAACCGGGATAGTCTCCGCCCGGCCAGCGCTCGGCGGCCTCAGCCACCCGCATCCCCTCGGCCTGACCGAAGTCGCGCTCGAGAAGCCCCAGCTCGACTGCGGGTTCCGGAGCGCCGAGGTGCGAGCCGACGATCGCCGCCGTCTGCGCCGCGCGTGTCAGCGGAGACGTGACCACACTTCCCCACCGCGCCCGCGCCAGGAGCCGACCGGCGGCGTGCGCCTGCAGTTCGCCATGCGCGTCGAGTGCGATGTCGCTGCGCCCCTGCAGCCGACGCTCCAGGTTCCAGGCGGTGCGGCCATGCCGCACGAGCGCGAGCGTCACGCTGATGTCCGCGCGAACGTGCCGGCGAGCGTGCCGGCGGCGGAAGTTCGAGCATCCGAGCGAGCGTCCGTGCTGGTGCCGGGGTCGGCGGCAGCAGGCTCCGGGTCTCCGCCGTAGACGCGGGCCCGCGCGATACGCACGACGACCAGGTCGCCGACCCTGGGACGGACTCCGCGCGTGCGCGCACGCAACCGCAGCCCTGCCCAGTCGAGTACGAGGTCGCTGCCCTCCGTGGTGAAGAGTGCCGACCTGACCGTCGCAAGGGCAGCATCGTCTCGGCCGGCGTCGTTTCCCCGGTCCTCGACCTCGACCTCCACCTCCACCTCGACATCGCTCGGGAGGATAGCCGCCTGCACCACACTCCCGCTGCCCCGCTCTCCGAAGTCGAGCCGAGCCCGTTCCACGCGCAGCGGGTGCGCATCCGCCGCGAACCCGGCCGCACCAGCGACCATCGCGCCGTCGACGATCGTCGCGTCGGAGAGGAACTTCGCAATGAACGGCGAGGCGGGCCGCGTCACGAGCTCCTCCGGTGTGCCGAGCTGCTGGATGCGCCCGCCGTCGAGCACGGCCACCCGGTCTGCGAGCGCAAGCGCCTCGGATCGGTCGTGGGTGACGTGCACCACCGTCAGGCCGAGCTCCCGCGTGAGGGTGTGCAGCTCGAGGCGGAGACTGTCCCGCAGCGGCTCGTCCAGCGCGGACAGCGCCTCGTCGAGCAGCAGCACCCGCGGTCGCGCCACGAGTGCGCGCGCGATCGCCACACGCTGGCGCTGGCCGCCGGAGAGCGTCGCCGGGTTGCGCTTCGCAAACCCCGAGAGGCCGACCATGTCGAGCACCTCGTCGACACGGCGGATGCGCTCCGCCTTCGCGACCCGCGCGCGGCGCAGCGGATAGTCGACGTTGCGTCCGACGTTCCAGTGCGGCCATACCGCGTGCTGCTGGAACACCATGCCGAGTTCGCGGGCCTCCGGCGGCACCGTCGCCCCGGATCCCGCAACCACCCGATCGCCGATGCTCACCTGCCCCGTGGTGGGTGCCTGGAACCCTGCGATCGTGCGCAGGAGCGTCGTCTTGCCTGACCCCGAAGGCCCGACGAGCGCGAGGAACTCGCCGTCACGCAGCGCGAGGTCGATGTCGTCGAGGCCGACGGTGCCGCTCGGGAAGCGGACGGAGACTGAGTCGAGGGTGACGGATGCCACGGGGTGCCCTTCTGGGAGATCGAACGGGACGGGAGAGCGACTGGCGCTGGGAGCGCAACCGGCGCGGGACTGGAGCGAGATTGGCACTGGGCTGGAGCGGGACAGGAGCGAGGGATGGGTGAGGCAGGCGCCAGCGAGGCAGGCGCTGTCGAGACCGAGCGGTGCTACTTCGGCGCCCGCGTGGCGATGCCGATGACGGCGACACCGAGGAGCGCCACGATGAGCGACAGCGCGGCCGCCGTGTTGAATGCGCCCGCCTGCTGCAGGTTGAAGATCGCGACGCCGAGGGTCTGCGAACCCGGTGAGAGGAGCAGCACGGAGAGCGTCAGCTCACGCACCGCGGTGACGGCGACGAGCACCGCCCCGGAGATCGCGGCCGGCGCTGCCATGCGGCTCGAGATGTCGAAGAGGGCGCGCATCCGCCCGGCTCCGCCGATCCTCGCGGCCTCCTCGGCACTCGCCGGGGTGCTCGCGAGCGGCGCCGCCACGGCCTGCACGACCAGCGCCGTGAACGACGTGATGTAGGCGCACAGGATGAGCCACGGCGTGTTGAAGAGGCCGATGTGCGGTGCGAGGACAAGCCACGCGACGGCGATGACGATGCCGGGAACCGCCTGCGGCAGCATGGCGAGCGCCCGCAGCGGGCCGCTGCCGCGCATCCGCGTTCGGGTGGCGAGCACCGCGATGCCGAGGCCGAGGAGCCCGCAGACGAGGCCCGCGAGCACTGCCAGCATCACCGAGTTCGTGGCCCCCTTGACGGCGTTGGCCGAGGTCACGGCCTTCACGACGTTGTCGAGCGTCAGGTTCTCCGGAGTGAAGGCGAGGCCGGGCGCTCGGAGCAGCGACTGCTGCAGCAGGGCGAGCAGCGGCAGTACCGTGACGGCGAGCACAAGCACCCACGTCACCACGGAAGTGGGGATGCGCCCCCGCCCGAGCGGCAGGAGCTGCGGCGCCGACGAGGACGAGTCGAGCTCCCAGCGACTCCTGCCGATGACGAAGTCGACGACAAGCGCCGCGAGGGCGAGCACCAGCAGGACGACCCCGATGGTCGCGACGACCGCGAGCGGCTCATCGACGGTGCCCGACTGCAGGTAGCGGTAGACGAGCGTCGCGAGGGTCGTGTACTGCTCGGGGAGGCCGATGATGGAGGGGATCCCGAAGTCGGCGAGGTTACCGACGGCGATGAGCACGAACGACGACAGCAGTGCGGGCCGCAGCAGCGGCAGCGTGATCGTGAAGACGCTGCGCGCCGGGCTGGCCCCGGCGATGCGCGCCGCCTGCTCGAGGTCGGACGGCACCCGGCGCAGGGCGGCCGAGACGATGAGCATCGCGATCGGGTAGCTGTGCACCGTGAGGAGCAGGATCACCCCGTCGGCACCGTAGATCGACCAGAGCGGACCGCCGAACGCCTGCGTCCACCACAGGTTCACGGGGCTCGTCGGGCCCGCGATGCCGAGCCACGCGATCGCGCCCACGAACGGCGGCACGAGCAGCGGCGTGAGCGCGAGGAGACGCAGGCCTCGGCGACCGGCGAGGTCGGTGCGGTCGAGCAGCACCGCGAGCGCCGTGCCGACCGCGACGGCACCGAGCGCGGATGCGCCCGCCGACACGAGGCTGTTCGTGGCGGCCTCGACGACGTCGGCCTGCCAGAGGACGTGCAGCTGCGACCCGCCGGCCGCGAGCACGAGGATGGCGCCGATGGGCACGAGGACAACGGCGGCGACGGCGACCCAGAGCGACAGCGACAGCCCGTGCACCCCGTCGAGCTTGGCCCGGCCCGAGTTCCGGGGTGCCGCGGAGGCGGTGCCGCTGCTGACAGCGGCACCGCCCCCGGGTGTTATTGCGAGTGTGCTCATGAGAGGGACAGCGTGCTACAGGAACAGCGTGCGGAACTTCTCGACCGCGGCGTCCTGGCTGGCGCGGATGGTCTCGAGCTCCGGGGAGAGGATCGTGATCTCATCCACCGCCGGGGCACCCTCCGGGGTTCCGACGTCAGCGCGCACCGGCAGGTACGACTGGCTGACGGCGAGCTCCTGGCCCTCCGCGCTCACGAGGAAGTCGACGAACGCCTTCGAGGCGGCCTCCTCCTCGGTGTTCGCGAAGATGCCGACGGGCTGCGACACGTACGGCACGCCTTCCGTCGGGTAGGAGACGGCGATGGGCGAGCCCTGGGCGGCGAGCTCGCGGGCCAGGTAGTCGACGACGATCCCGACGGGCTGCGCGCCCGTCGCGATGGCCTGGGAGACGGGGCCGTTGCTGTCGGCGATCACGGGCTCGTTCGCGGCGAGGTCCGTCAGCCACTGCTCGCCGAGCGCCGGCTCGTCGAGCCACACGGCGGCGTTGTAGGCGGCCGCGCCCGACACATCCGGGTTCGGCATGACGAGCTTGTTCGCGTACTCCGCGTCGGTGAGCTCAGCCCACGACGTCGGCGGCTCGGTGACGAGGCCCGTGTTGTAGGCGATGACGGTCGGGATGATGCGCGTGCCCGTGTAGTAGCCCTCGGGGTCGACGACGTCCTGGTTGAGCGACTCGACGTCGGTCGGCGAGTACTGCAGCAGCAGCTCGTCGGCGGCATAGTCCTCGAAGGTGCCCGCGTCGGCAGCGAGGAACACGTCGGCCTGCACTCCACCCGAGGCCTGCTCGGTCGCGACGCGCGTCGTGAGGTCGCCCGTGCCGGCACGGAATACCTCGACCGTGACCTCCGGGTGGATCTCGGTGAACGCCGCGACGAGCGCATCCGCCTTCTCCTGCGGCTCTGACGTGTAGAGGGTGATGGTGGCGGCTTCGAGCGCGGAGGACGCTGAGGGGGCGGCGTCGCCGCTCGCCGCGGTGCTCGGGGAGCTCGCGCAGCCGGCGAGGAGGACACCGGCGAGGCCGAAGGCCGCGAGCGCGGCTGGGGTGCGGAGGGAGTTCATGATGACCTAACTGTTCGAGGGGAGAGCGGGTCTGCGGGGGAAGGGCTGAGGGTGAAGAGCGGGGAGGGATGCTCGACGGCGACGCTGGAGGCGCTGACGCCGTCCGGCGTGAGGTGCACGAGCGAGAACATCGAGCGGTCGAAGCCGCTGACCGTTCCGGGTTCTGCGTCCATCACCTGGTGGTAGGCGAGCGCAGGCCCGACGGAGACGTGCACGCCCCGCATGGTGGCGGCGAGCGGATGGTGGAAGTGGCCGGACAGGATCATCCGGACGTCGGTGCCCTCGACGATGTCGAGGAAGTCTGCCGCGTCGCCGAGTCCGGCGCGGGCGAGCATCGGCAGCGGGGACCCGAGCGGCGGGTGGTGCATGACGACGATCGAGCCGGAGCCGAACGGCTGCGCGAGCTCCGCGTCGAGCCACGCGAGCTGCTCCGCGCCCAGGTGCCCGGGAGACGAGTCGAGCAGCACGAAGCGCCACTCGCCGACGCGCACGGCCCGCGGCACGGCAGTTTGTGGCACAGCAATTTGTGGCACAGCTTGTGGCACAGCGGTTTCGGGCGTCGCGGCGTCGGGCACGGCTCCGCCGGGCAGGTGCCCGTGGGTCACGGCTCCGTCGGTCACGGCTCCGTCGGGCATGGCGTGCCCGGGCAGGATTCGCGCCGCGTCCCGGTCGTCGTGGTTGCCGAGCACCGTGAGCACTGGCACGCCCCACGCCGCTTCGAGCTCGAGGAGCGCCTCGCGGAGCGCCGGGTAGGCGCCCTCGTTGCGGCGTTCGATGAGGTCCCCGCTGATCACGATGACCTCCGGGGTGATGCCTGCCGCTCTCGCGTAGTCGCTGGCCGCGTGCATCCGTCGAATGCCGTCGACCGCCCCGTAGAGGGGTGCGCCGACCGTGGCGTGCACGTCGCTCAGGTGGAGCACCGTGGTGCGGTTCTGCGCCGCGCCGATCG
This sequence comes from Pseudoclavibacter sp. VKM Ac-2867, assembly GCF_015351275.1. Taxonomy (NCBI): domain Bacteria; kingdom Bacillati; phylum Actinomycetota; class Actinomycetes; order Micrococcales; family Microbacteriaceae; genus Pseudoclavibacter; species Pseudoclavibacter sp. VKM Ac-2867. The sequence goes on along the minus strand of NZ_JADKSL010000002.1, from coordinate 87,810 downwards.
CTTCGGCGCCTGTGCCTGCGCTCGTCTCGGCGTTCACGTTCGTCGCGGCGCCTGCGTTCGCCTCGGCGTTCACGTTCGTCGCGGTGCTCACGTGCACGTCAGCCCTCACGACCGAACCGAGGCCGCCTGCGCGGCTTTGCTGCGCAGGGCGAGCACCTGCTCGTCGGTGAGCCCGTGGCGGCGCAGGTACGCTTCGGCGCCACCGAGCTCGCGGATGATGGCGAGCGCGTGCTCGAGGGCTTCCGGCGGGCTGTCGAGGTGCAGGCGGAGGATCTCATCGCGCTGGGCTGCGGGGTAGGCGGCGGCGACGGCGAGCGCGTACGGCTCGCGCACGGAGCGGACCTCAACACCGGACAGCGCGTAGTCGGCCACAACGTCGGCCTCGCTCGCACCGCCCACGAGCTGGGCGAGGGCGACGACGAGCCCCGTGCGGTCCTTGCCGGCCGTGCAGTGGACGAGCACACCGCGTTCCGCGTTGGCGAGCACCGCGACGGCCTCGGCGAGCGCACCTCCCCGACCCCGGAGGAGCGTCTCGTAGATGTCCTCGAGGCGACCCGCGACGGGCGGCTCGCTGCCGTACAGGGGCACTTGGCGAACCGGAACGCCGTGCCCGCGCTCACCGGACTCGGCGCGCTCGCGGAGATCGAGGATGAGCGAGACGCCCAGGGCGCGCAGCGCCGCCTCGCCGTCGGCGGCGAGCGCATCCGGTGATCCGGCGCGCACGATCCAGGGTGACGTCGTGCTGGCTGCGCGGGCATTGAACAGCCCGTCGATCTCGATTGCCCTCACGAGCACCTCCCGTTGCGTTGAATCCGGCCCGTTACATTGATTCCGCAGAGCCTGGAACGTTGTTACATCGGGAGTGTGACGAGCGAGGGTGAACGCGCGGTGACGAGCGTCGAGCGTGCGGATGAACTCCGGGAGACGAGTGCGCGCAAGGGCGACCTCGGGTACTCGACCGCGAAAGCAGGGGAGAACGGTCAGGTCGCGCGTTGCTGTGCGGCCCGGCGCGGCCCGGCGCGGCGCGGCGCGGCGCGGCGCGGCGCGGCCCGGCCCGGCCCGGCGCGCCGCGGCCCGGCGCCAGTGACGTGACGTGGCGTCGTTCCGCTGCTTCAGGCGGGCACGGCGTGGCCCCGTCTGTGTCTGCGTCCGCGTCTGCGTCTGCGTCTGCGTCTGCGTCTGCGCCTGCGTCTGCGTCTGCGCCTGCGCCTGCGTCCGCGTCCGCGTCTGCATCCACAACCAACGGGCTGTGCGGGCTTTTCGCAACCGTGATGGGTTTTTACCCATCACCGGTCACCGAAACCCCGCACGCGCCTCCGCAGAACCCATCACGGTTGCGAAAACCCCGCACGCATCGACTCCACGCATCGACTCGACCCCTTGGAACCCAGCCGGCACGACGCGGCGCGGGAGATCGCGACGCGAGAGATCCCGACGCGAGAGATCCCGACGCGAGAGATCCCGACGCGAGAGATCCCGACGCGAGAGATCCCGACGCGAGAGCGCGACGCGACAGCGCTCGGCACGAGAGACGTCGACGCGAGAGGGCTGCCATGCGCCGGGATTGCGGGCGCGAGCGCACCTCGCAGGTCAGCCCTCGAAGGTCAGTCGTCGGCGGTCAGTCGTCGCAGGTCAGTCGTCGCAGGTCAGTCGTCGCAGGTCAGTCGTCGCAGGTCAGGCCTCGAAGGTCAGGCCTCGCAGATCACCCCTCGGAGGTCAGTCTTCGCAGGTCAGTCTTCGGAGAGCGCGTCGGCCACGACGTGCCGCATGCCGACGACCTCGTCGCCACCGATGAGCTCCGACAAAGCGGAGTGGAACGCGTGGAGCACGATCGTGTGGCCGAGCCGCGCGAGGAACGGATCGATGTCGTGGGCGGTGCCCGCGGGTCCGGTCGTCACGACCACGTCGGCGACCCGTCCGAGCGGCGAGCGCGCGTAGCTCGTGACCAGGACCACGGTGGCCCCCTGCGCACTCGCAGCCTCGGCGGCCCGCAGCGACTGCACGTTCGCGCCGGAGTAGCTGAGGGTGAGGCACACATCGCCGCTCGAGAGCGAGCGCACCGCGAACTGCTGCGCCAGCGCATCCACGGGAGCTTCGACAGTGTGACCGAGCGTGCTCAGTCGCATCGCGAAGTCCTGCAGCGGGGGCCCCGAGAAGCCGCTGCCGACGAGCACGATGCGGCGGGCACCGCGGAGCACCTCGACGGCTGCACCGATGCGCTCAGGGTCGACGCTCTCCTGCGCGAGCCGGACCGCGTCGATCGCATCGTCGAACGTGCTCGCCTCACGTGCAGCCCCCTGCTCGCGCGGGGCGAGCGGAGCCGATCGGGCGAGGTCGAGGCGAAGATGCTGGAAGCCTCGGAAGCCGAGGCTCTGGCAGGCGCGGATGACCGTGGCCGCCGACGTGCCCGCGGCGTCCGCGAGCTCCGCCGTCGACCACTCCACGATCTCGTCTGGCCTGGCGAGCACCATCTGCGCGACCTTGCGCTCGCTCGGGCCGAGGGCGGCGGATGCGGCGCGCACGCGGGCAAGCACGCTCAGCTCCGGGCGGGTCACGCCCCGCAGCCGCTCTGGATCGTGCACTGGCCCTGACATGAGACGGAGGGTACACGTCCGCGTGAAACACTGACCACCATGCGTGCAATCACGGTTCCAACCCCCGGCGGGCCAGACGCCCTCGTCCTCTCCGATGTCGACGAGCCGACCCCCGGGCCCTTCGAGGTCATCATCGATGTCGCAGCTGCCGGCGTGAATCGCGCCGACGTCGCGCAACGCGAAGGCAAATACCCCTCCCCGGATGGCGCCCCAGCCTGGCCAGGTCTCGAGGTGAGCGGAACCGTCGTCGAGATCGGAGCATCCGTCACCGCGTGGAAGGTCGGAGACTACGTCGTCGCGCTCCTCCCCGGCGGCGGCTACGCCGACCGGGTCGCGGTCGACGAGGGCCTCGTGCTCCCCAAGCCGCGGCGAGTCGACCTCGTCGAAGCCGCCGGCCTCCCCGAAGCCGTCGCGACCGTCTGGTCGAACCTCTTCATGAGCGCTGGCCTCGAAGCAGGCGAGACGCTCCTCGTTCACGGCGGCACGAGCGGGGTCGGCACGATCGCCATCCAGCTCGCGACCGCCCTCGGAGTGACCGTCTACGCCACCGCCGGCACGCCCGAGAAGGTCGCCATGACGGAGCAGCTCGGCGCGACCCGAGGCATCAACTACCGCGACGAGGACTTCGTCGACGTCATCGCGCAAGCCACGGGAGGCCGCGGCGTCGACGTCGTGCTCGACATGATCGGCGGCGACTACCTCGCCCGAGACGTCAACGCGCTCGCCACCGGCGGCCGGATCATGGTCATCGCGGCGCAGGGCGGCAACGAAGCGACCATCAACGTCGGCCGCCTCATGCAGAAGCGCGGCCGCATCTGGGGCACGACCCTGCGCGCCCGCCCCCTGGAAGAGCGGCGTGCGATCATCGCGCAGGTGCGCGAGCATGTGTGGCCGCTCGTCGAGGCCGGCAAGGTGCGCCCCCTCCTCGACACCGTCGAGACCCTCGACTTCACGCATCGAGCACACCAGCGCATGGAGTCCGGCGAGCACATCGGCAAGATCCTCCTCGCCGTGCGCTGACCGGCGCGCCGGACCCGAGGCTGATCCGCCCGCGCGCCCTGGCCGATGCTCATCCACCGATGCGGAGCGGCAGACGTGCACTGGCCGACACCTGCCGAGCGGCGTTCATCCACCGGTGCGCGCAGGCCGACCCCCATCGGCCGGTGCGCGCTGGCCGATGCTCAGAGCAGCTGCGCGTCGATGCCCTTCCGGCGGAGCCCCTCGATGACCTCGTCGTCGACCCCGAGCAGGGTCATCGACGTGAGGTTCGGGAAATGGCGGGTGTCGGTGAAGTCGGCGATGTCGAAGGTCGAGTCGTCGCCGCCCCACTGCGGGACGATCTCCAGATAGATGTCGTTCCCGCCATCCTGGTAGAGCTCCTCGACGCTCGGCGCGTATTCGCTGGGCACGGGCAGCGAGCGGAAGTACTCGAGCACCTCGGGGATCGGCTCGGTGATCTCCTGCGAGAGGTCGATCTCACGGTCGACGTGCTCTTCGAGGAAGTCCGCGAGCACGAACTGCGGAGTCAGCAGCTCCTGCTCGTACATCAGCTCCTGGATGACGGCGAGCTTGAAGTTGAGGTCGGCGAACTCGATCGCCTCGCTGGGCAGGTCGCCGGCGGGCTGGGTCTTGGTGGAATCGCTCATGCGAGCCATGCTGGCGGAAGCACTTGAGCGTCCGCCGAGATGCCCAGGACGGACTTGTGGTCGCTACGATCGCCGATTGACGACCACAGCTCACTTCTCGACTTGGCGAGCGGGACGCGAGGCGACCCGGCGAGCGGGACGTGGAGGCGGAGGTGCGGGCACCGGGGCACCGGGGCACCGATGTTGGCCGCTTTCGCGTTGTTCCGCAGGCGATGCGGGAGAGACCCCGCAGCACGTTCTCGAACGCTCGCGAGGAGAATAGAGTCCACGGCATCGACATCGATTCCGGGGGGTCCCATGTGCCGAGTTGCAGGCGAAGGCCGCAGGTCCGAAGCCGACTACGACCACATCGTGGAGGCCGACTCTCTGCCGAGGCCAAGATCCGGAGACACGTGGACGCGTGAGCGCGGCTACGCGGTGAAGGTGACCGACGACGACTGGCTGTTCTTCGCGAACCTCGCCGCCGCGTATACGTTCGGCCGCGCCGGCCACATGTCGGCGCGGTCCACGAGCTGGTCCGTGCGGGAAGCGGTCGACGAGATCAAGTTCGACGAGCTGACGGGGCGCGAGGTGCGCACCCTGCATCTGCTCTTCGGGGCGGACCACGCGAATCGCAGCGCAGCGAGCGACCGGGAGCTGCTCACCAGCTTCGTCGCGGGGGCCAGCGACGGCCCAGCGTCGCCGCTCTTCTCGTAGGCGTATCTGCTCAGAGGCCTCCTCGCCCGGAGGCCCCTGCTCAGAACGCTCCCGACTCGGACATATCCCTCGAAGGCGGCTCCTCTCGGGGCAACCGTCGCCGGACGCCGCAATCTGGCACAGAACGATCATCGTCCTGCGAGAATGCGGACATGCCTGAAGCGAAGCGTCGCATCTCCGTTGTCCTATTCGAGGGGTTCGAGCTCCTCGACGTGTTCGGCCCGGTGGAGCTGTTCCGGCTCGACCCGTCGCTCTTCGACGTCGAGCTGATCGCACCGCACGCTGGGCCGGTGCGCAGCTCGCAGGGACCGGAGGTCATCGCGACCAGCAGCTTCGCCGATGCCGCGCACCCCGACATCGTGCTCGTCCCTGGTGGGCAGGGCACGCGCGCCCTCGCCGCAGACGCCGGGTTCCTTGGTTGGCTCGCAGAGTGGGCGGCGGATGCGCGCCTCGTGACGTCCGTCTGCACGGGTTCCGCGCTGCTCGCGGCGGCCGGTCTGCTCGACGGGTTCCGGGCGACCTCCAACAAGCGGGCGTTCGCATGGGCGGCGTCGCACGGCACCTCCGTCGAGTGGGTCCCGCAGGCCCGCTGGGTCGAAGACGGCACCCGGTGGACGTCCTCCGGCGTCGCCGCGGGAATGGACATGACCGCCGCCATCATCGCCTCCATCCACGGCGCTGAGGTTGCGGCGCGGGTCGGCGACGCTGCCGAACTCGACGTGCACACGGACGCGAGCTGGGACCCGTTCGCCGAGAAGAACGGACTCGTCTGATGGCCCTCGAGCTGCGCCCGAACTGCGAACGCTGCGACGTCGACCTGCCCCCGCACGCTGAGGCGTACATCTGCACCTTCGAGTGCACCTGGTGCTGCGACTGCGTGGCCACGTTCGAGGGGCGGGCGTGCCCGAACTGCGGCGGCAACCTCGAGCGTCGCCCCGTGCGCCCGGCCTCGAAGCTCGCCGCGAACCCGCCGAGCACCGTTCGGGTGCACGGCGGGTAGCGACGCGTCTCCCGACGCTCCGGTCAGGCCAGCACGAGCGCTAGGCCCTCACGAGGGTTAGGCCCTCACGAGCACCTTCATGCCCTTGCCCGCTCGGAGGCTCGCGATCGCCCCGACCACGTCGTCGACGGCGACATCGTCGACCCAGCCGTCAGCCGTGTATCCGCCAGCCGCCATCGCGGCGATGACCGCGTCGAAGTCGCTCTGCAGGTAGGCGAGGGTGCCCACGATCGCCGTCTCGCCCATGACGAGCTGCGTCGGCAGGAAATCCATGGGCCGCTCGTGGATGGCGACGACCACGACGCGCCCACCAGGAGTCAGGTTCGCGAGCGAGGCCGCGACAGCTGGCCCGACTCCGGCGGCGTCGAAGGCGACATCCACGCCATCCCCGCCCGTGAGCTCCGCGACCCGAGCCGAGAGGTCCTCCGTCGTCGGGTCGACGAGGTTCGCCGCTCCGACCCCGGCGATCGCAGACCGGCGGCCCTCGCTCGGCTCGGACACGATGACCGTCTCGACGCCCTTGGCGCGCAGCGCGAACCACACGCCGATGCCGATCGGGCCGGCACCCGAGATGAGCGCCGTCTGCCCAGCCTGCACGCCGCTCTGCTCGACCGCGTGCCATGCGACCGCCATCGGCTCGACGAGCGCCCCCAGGCGCAGGTCGACGTTCTCGGGGAGCACGTGCAGCTTGCTCGCATCCACCGTCGTGAACTCGGCCATGCCCCCACCGTGCGAGGAGAGGCCGTGGAAGCCGATCTTCGTGCACACGTTCGGCTTGCCGCGCCGGCAGGCCGCGCACTCGCCGCACGCGTAGATTGGCCATACCGCGACGCGGTCGCCGAGCTGCACCGAGTCGACGCCCTCGCCGAGCTCGACGACGGTTCCGGAGAACTCGTGGCCCAGGATCTGCGGCGGCAGCGAACCCGTGACGGGGTGCGGATGCTCGAAGTCGAGGCCCGAGCTCTCCGGCGCGTAGTAGACGTGCAGGTCGGAGCCGCAGATGCCGGCGTACGCGTTGCGCAGCTTCACCTGGCCTGGGCCGGGCGTGGGTTCGGCGACCTCCTCGACCCGCACGTCCTCCTTGCCGTGGAACACCGCCGCCTTCATGCGAGGAACTTCCGCAGGTCGGGGTAGCCGGTCGTCGACCAGGCGCCGTCGACGACCAGGTTGTCGCCGGAGATGTAGGAGGCGTCGTCGCTCGCGAGGAACAGCGCGGCCGATGCGATTTCCTCCGGCTGCGCGGCGCGACGGAAGGGGATGCGCTCGTCGTATGCCTCCTGCACGCCGGGAATGTCGGTGAGGCCCTTCGTGAGTGGCGTCGCGACGAGGCCGGGCGAGACGGCGTTCACGCGGATGCCGTGCTCGCCGAGCTCGAGCGCCGCCTGCTTCGTGAGCATGACGGCCGCGGCCTTGGAAGCCGTGTAGCCGACACCGAAGTGCATCGGCACAAGCGAATTGAGGGAGGCGACGTTGACGATCGACCCAGGCTTGCCCTCTGCGAGGAACTGGCGGGCCGCGAGGCGGGTGCCGTTGAAGGCGCTGTAGAGGTTGAGGCGGACCGTGAAGTCCCAGTCGGCGAACGAGATGTCGGTGAGGGTGCCCGAGCGGGAGCCTCCCGCGACGTTGAAGAGAGCGTCCAGCGTGCCGAACTTCTCGATCGTCTCGGCGATCAGGCCTGCGAAGTCGTCCTCGTCGGTCACGTCGGTGCGGCGGCCGATGACGTTGCCACCGAAGGTCTCGCCTGCTGCGGCGACGAGCTCGGCGTTGATGTCGGCGACGACGACACTGGCGCCTTCGGCGACGAGGCGCTCCGTGATCTTCGCCCCGATGCCCGAAACGCCTCCCGTGACGATCGCGACCTTGCCGGCGAATCGGCCTGCGCCGGTTGCGGTCGTGTCTGCTGCTTGCGACATTGCTCACTCCGTTCTGCCCGCCGTCGTTGGCGTGCGGTTCCAGCGTACGCCGGTTATCAGGCACCTGTCAGATAGTTTGCTGTGGGCGCACCCTGCACCCCATAAGGTGGGCGGATGGACCCGCGTCAGGCACGAACACGCGCCGCCCTCCGCGCCGCGATCTACGAGCTCGCGGCCGCGCAGCCCATCGCCGATGTCACCGTGGCGCAAGTCGCCAGAGCCGCCGGTATCACGCGCGACACCTTCTACCGGCACGCGCCGACACCGGAGCACCTCCTCGCGGCCTTCCTGGGCGAGGAGATCGACACCCTCATGGCGCCCCTCGAATCACTGCCGGCCAGCAGTGGCAGCGAGCTCAGCGTCTTCGACGAACCAGAGCGCGAGCTCCTGCGGCACGTCGCACGCCACGCGAAGATCTACCGCAACGCCATGTCGCCGCGACTCACCGGGGCCGTCCGCGACACCCTCGTCGACCGCATCGAGACCGGCCTCCGCACGCACCTCGACCGCCACCCCGAGATCGCGCCGACAGCCCAGCCCGGCATCGACCGCGAACGCCACGCGCGCCTCCTCATTGCCTACGCCGGTGGAGGCACCGTCAGCGCCATCGAGGAGTGGCTCCGGTCCGGGGAGCTCGATGACGTGGATGCTGCGGCCCGCACGATCATCGCCGCCTCCCCCGACTGGTGGCTCGGTCGGGGTCAGTACACCTAGGCGGGTATGAGCCGCGGATGAGCGGCCGGCAGCGACCCCATGTTCGACGACGCTGTTTCCTGAGCGTGGCAGCAGGCTGGGAGTTGCGTGACCATGCCCCGGTGACGGGTCCGCGACGCCGCCCGGCGGCTAGCGTCGCTCTGATGACCACCACCTCGAACGGCGACGCCCAGCCAACGAAGCAGTCAGTGAAACAGTCAGCAAAACAGACTGCGCAGCAGTCAGCAAAACAGACTGCGCAGCAGGCGACGCTCACCACATACCGTGTGCTCGTCATCGGCGGCGGAAACGCGGGCCTCTCCGTCGCGGGCCGGCTGCAGCGAGCCGGCATCCCCGACATCACCGTCATCGAGCCGCGCGTCAACCACGTCTACCAGCCCATGCTCTCGCACGTCGCCGGCGGCACCGCCAGGGCGAGCCAGGCGACTCGACCGCAGGCGGACGTCATGCCGCCGGGAGTGACACTCCTCCGCGACGCCGTCGCCTCCGTCGACCCCGAGACCTCATCGCTGGTCCTCGAATCCGGCCGACGAGTCGGCTACGAGCACCTCATCGTCTGCCCGGGCATCGTGCAGGACTGGGATGCGGTCCCCGGCCTGCGCGCAGCCCTCCAGTCGCCGAGCGTCGCATCAAGCTATGAGATCGGGCTCGCCGACAAGACCTCGCACCTCCTCCGCGACCTGCGTGAAGGCACCGCCGTGTTCGTGCAGGCTCCCGAGCCTGCCTCGTTCGCCGGCGCCATCCAGAAGCCCATGTACCTGGCGTGCGACTACTGGCGCGCACGAGGCGTGCTCGACCGCATTCGGGTCGTGCTGGTCCTGCCGGACGCGACGCCGCTCGGCGTGCCCGAGATCGACGCGGAGCTCGAGCGCAAGGTCGCCGAATACGGCATCGAGGTGCGCCGCGAGTCGCGACTCAGCGAGGTGGTCGCCGACAGCAGCACCGCGGTCATCGACAGGGCGGCTGTCGGTACGGCGGCGATCGGTACGGCGGCGATCGATACAGGGGGTATCGGAGCAGGGGCCCACAGCCCAGCGGCCGCGAACCCCGCGGCTAGCAGCCCGGCGGCCGCGAGCCCGGCAGCGGAAACTGGCGCCGCGTTCGACGTCGAAGGCGAGTCCGAGCGCATCCACTACGACGCCCTTGTCGTGGAACCCCCGCAGCGAGCTCCCGCTTGGATCGCCGAGGCGGGTCTCGCCGCGGCGGCACCTCCAATGGACAGCGAGGGGGGATTCGTCGACGTGAACGGGCGCACCCTGCAGCACCGGCGCTACCCGAACGTGTGGTCGCTTGGCGACGCCGCCGTCTCGGGGAGCCAGCGCTCCGGCGGGGCGCTGCGGAAGCAGACGAAGGCCCTCGCCGAGAACCTCGCCGGCGTGCTCGGCGGACAGGCCGCGCGGAGCGAGTACGACGGCTACACCGTCGCCCCGTTCACCGTCTCGCGCTCGAGCGTGGTCTTCGCGGAGTTCGACGCCGACGGGCAGCAGCGCCCAAGTGTCCCCTTCTGGAAGGGGCTCGCGCGCGAGCGTCGGCTCACCTGGGTCTTCGACCGACGCGTGCTGCCGTGGGTCTACTGGAACCTCATCCTCAAGGGCCGCGCGTAGCTGAAAGGCGATTCGCGCGAGGGGGCTGCTCGGACGCAGGACGGGGGCAGAGGCAGCTGGCCGGCATAGCAGAGCAGGGCAGGGCAGGGCAGGGCAGGGCAGAGCAGGGGGCAGCTGGCCTGCAGAGCAGGGGCACCAGGCCGGCAGGCCAGGCAGGATCAGAGGCGGGGCATCAGGCCCAAGGACAAGGGCGGGGGCACCAGGCCGAGCCCCTGGCAGGCCCAGCCGGGCCCTGCCGGGCTCAGGCGATGACGACGGCCGTACCGTAGGCGACGATCTCCTGGTAGTTCTGGTCGATCTCGTTCGAGTCGTAGCGCATCGCGACGACGGCATTCGCACCAGCCGCCTCCGCTGCCGCCTTGAGGCGAGCCACGGCTTCCGCGCGGGCCTGCTCGAGCTGCGTCGTGAGGCCCTTCAGCTCGCCGCCGCCGAGCGACTTGAACCCGGCCGCGAACTGCGCGCCGATGTTCCGCGAGCGCACGGTGAGGCCCGAGACCTCGCCGATGACGCTCGAGATGGATGTGCCGGGAACGTCATTGGTCGTCACGATGATCATGAGGGAACGCTACCGAATCCGGGCCCCCACGGGAAGGACGCGGAGGACCCCGCCGGCTCGTGCGGAAGGCTCGCTTGGGAGGCTGGCTTGGGGCTCGCTTGGTGGGGCTCGTGTGGCAGGCTCGAGAGCATGAAGCGTGCGCTTGCCATCGTCACCGTCGTGCTTGGGCTCAGCCTCGCCGCCCTCGCGACTGCCGCCGCCTTCGGTCCAACCGGCGCCTTCGCGACTACCGACCCGGGCACTGCCCACCCGGGCACGGCCGATTTCCTCGTAAGCCTCGGTTACGCCGGTCTCATGCTGGCGCCCGCGAGTGCGCTCGTGCTCCTTGTCCTGGGCCTGATCACCCTCGTGCGCATCGCACGCGCGGACGCGTCAGCCAACCGGGCCGCACGACGTTGACCGCCCTCGCGCCGTCCAGCAGGGAATGCGCACGCCCGCGCTGGCGGGCGGCCTGCGCAAGCGGGCACAGGCAGGGATACGAGGACGGGGACATCCGCACACAGAGACAGAAAAGCGACAAGAGACAGAAAAGCAAGGGACAGAATCAAAGCCTGCGACATTCCCACGGCGGCAAACAAAAAAGGCCCGCTTTCGCGAGCCTTTCCTGCATCTGTCTCAACACAGAGCTTCGTACTCGAGCCCTGAAGCTCTGGTACCGTGCGCCCGAAGGGATTCGAACCCCTAACCTTCTGATCCGTAGTCAGATGCTCTATCCGTTGAGCTACGGGCGCCCAGTCTTTCGCTTGCGCGATTGACCAGGGGATAGCTTACACACGACCCCGGCGCACCGCAAACCCGGCGGGTCGCCCGCCATTTCGGGCAAGACCACGAACGATCCGCGCGCGCCCATGCAGACGCACAATGCTCGGTCGAAACCCCCGGAGTACCCTCGAACGAGTGACCCCTGACCGCGCCAGCACCCCGAAGCCCCCATCCACAGGCAACCCCTGGCTCGGACACCTCGGCGGGTCCCGCGATTACCGACGCATTCAACTCGCGATGCTCTGCGCGGGGTTCGCGACGTTCGCGCAGCTCTACGCCCCGCAGGCGCTGCTGCCCGAGATCTCGACGACCTTCGCGATCGACCCCGCGACGGCGGCGCTCATGGTGTCGATGGGCACCCTCGGCGTTGCCATCTCCGTCCTGCCCTGGTCGATAGCAGCCGACCGGATGGGGCGCGTCCGCGCCATCACGATCTCCATCTCGAGCGCCACCGTGCTCGGGCTGCTCATGATCCTCATGCCGAGCTTCGAGCTGGCCCTCGCGCTGCGGCTCCTCGAGGGACTCGCGCTCGGCGGTGTTCCCGCCTGCGCCATCGCCTACCTCAACGAGGAGCTGCACCCCACGGCCGCAGCGGGAGCAGCCGGCACCTTCGTCGCCGGCAACACCCTCGGCGGCCTCGGCGGCCGCATCGTGCCGACCCCCGTCGCCGAGCTCCTCGACTGGCGGCTCGGCCTCCTCACCGTGTCCCTCATCTCCGTCGCCATGGCGGCGCTCTTCATCTGGCTCATCCCCAAGCCGCGCGGGTTCGCCCCGCTTGCAAAGCACGCAGGCGGAACCCTCGGCGCGAGCATCGGCCGCGCCTGGAAGGCCATCGCCGCGCACCTCTCCAGCACCAGGATGCTCGGCCTCTTCGCGCAGGGTTTCTTTCTCATGGGCGGATTCGTCGCCGTCTACAACTTCCTCGGCTTCCACCTCACCCAGTCGCCCTACTTCCTCCCCGTCTGGCTCGTGTCGCTCGTCTTCGTCACCTACCTCGCCGGCTCGTTTTCCTCGCCCTTCATCGCACGCCTCGCCGGTCGCCATGGACGCAAGGTCGTGCTCCTCGCATCCACCGCCGTCTCCCTCGGCGGCCTCGCGCTCACCCTCGCGCCGCAACTGTGGCTCGTCATCACCGGCCTCGCCATCTTCACGGCCGCGTTCTTCGGCGCGCACTCCGTCGCCGTCGGCTGGGCCGGCGCCTACCCGACCCGTGGCCGCGCCCAGGCAACCGCGCTCTACAACCTCGGCTACTACGGCGGGTCGAGCATCTTCGGCTTCCTCGGCGGCGTCTTCTTCCAGCACTTCGACTGGCCGGGCGTCATCTGGATGGTCGGGGGCCTCACGATCATCGCCGGGCTCCTCGCCCTCTTCCTGCTCCCTTGGAGGGGTGAGACCGCCGCCACCCAGGCGGTTCGCGTCCCCTGACGCGCCCGACGCGCGGCGTCGTCGCACGTCCGCAACCGCAACTTCACGTAATCGTCACAGGCAACCCCGCGCGGGGCCTGCCAAGGTGAACGCCGAAGTGCGACGCTAGGAGCGCGCGCACACGCGCCCCACGCACGCGGCACCACTCACCCTGCACGCTGCCCCAACCCCGCATCCCGCCAGCACCGACACAGAAGGAGGGCACATGACGAAGGCGCCCACCTCTACCAGCACTTCGACCTTCGACAGCGCGACCCAGCTGGCCGCCGTCACCCGTTCGGTGCGGATGCAGGAACTCGACGGCCACGACGGCTTCGTCATCACCCTCACGCAGACGTTCGCCGCGAAGCGCAGCTCGCTGTGGTCGGCGGCCACCGAGATCGCCCGCCTCGCCCAGTGGTTCGCGCCCGTCGACGGCAGCCTCCGCCAGGGCGGCACCTACCAGATCCAGGACAACGCGCACGGGCACATCACCGGCTGCCACGCCCCGGACTCGTTCACGCTGACCTGGGAATACGACGGTGAGCACACGCACATCGAGGCCCATTTCACGAAGGTCGACGAGACCCACGCCACACTCACCCTCGAGCACCACTCCCCGACCGACGAGGACACCTGGCCGAAGTTCGGCGTCGGCGCGACCGGGGTCGGCTGGGACCTGAGCTTCGCGAGCCTCGCCCACCACCTCGAGGCTGGCGCGACCGTCCCCCTCGAGACGACCTCGTGGGTGCGCGGCGACGACGCGAGGAACTTCCTCATGCTGAGCGCCGAATCGTGGGCGGATGCCTCCATCGCGGCTGGCTCGGACGAGGCAGACGCTCGCGCCGCGCAGAAGCGCACCACCGACGCCTACCTCGACGGCCTCGACGCGGCAGACGCCTGAGCTTCGACGACCCCACCGCCGCAGACCCGAGACCCGCAGCTCGCAGCTCGCAGCTCCCCTCCGGCGCCCAGAGCTGACTTATGGTCGCCATTCCGGGCCCGAAACGACCACAAGTCAGCCCTGGGCCGCGGAGAGTCGCGGGGACAGCGGAGGGGTTGCGCAGGATCGGGCAGGTGGACGGACGGGCCGGCGCGGCAGGGCGGGCGCCGCGGGCAGCACTCAAGCGAGGCAGAGAGCTCCGACTCCCCTCAACCCCCTCCAACTCCCCGCTCACCCCGCGCTGCCCCGCACTGCTGCGCAGTCCAAAGCTGACTTGTGGTCGCCATTCCGGGCCCGAAACGACCACAAGTCAGCCCTGGGCGGCGGAGGGTCGCGGGCACAGCGGAGGGGTTGCGCAGGATCGGGCAGGTGGACGGACGGGCCGGCGCGGCAGGGCGGGCGCCGCGGGCAGCACTCAAGCGAGGCGGAGAGGTCCGACTCCCCCACTCCCCTCCTCCACTCCCCGCTCACCCCGCACTGCTACGCAGCCCAAAGCTGACTTATGGTCGCCACCCCGGGCCCAAAACGACCACAAGTCAGCCCTGGGCCGCGGAGGGTCGCGGGCACAGCGGAGGGGTTGCGCAGGGGCGGGCAGGTGGACGCGAGGGGTGGGCGGGTGGGGCGGGCAGGTGGACGCGAGGCGCGGCAGAGGCGGGCAGGTGGGCGCGAGGGGCGCACGGGCGACGCGCGCGGGCGGGGCTCAGTCGAGGCGGCGAGGGCCGGCTCCTCCGCCGGCGAGGGCATCGTCGGGGTTGAGGAGGCCGCAGGCCTTCATCGACAGGCAGCCGCAGCCGATGCATCCCATGAGCTCGTGCTCGAGGCGCTCGATACCGCGCCGCCGCTCCTCGAGCGTCCGCTTCCACCGCCGCGAAGCGCGCTGCCAGTCCTCCTGGCTGGGCGTCGCGTCGCGCGGCAGGTCGGCAAACGCATCCTGCACGTCAGACAGGGGGATACCGAGGCGCTTCGCGACCGAGATGAGTGAGACCCGCCGAATCATGTGGCGGGCGTACCGACGCTGGTTGCCGGCAGTGCGAACCGCGGCGATGAGCTCGAGCTCCTCGTAGAAGCGCAGCGCGGATGCGGCGACGCCCGTCCGACGCACCATGTCGCTCACCGTGAGCAGCTCGTCGGAGATGTGCGGCTGCCCCTGGGCCAGATCGAGCGCCTCTGTGTCCTTGCGTGTCTCGCTCACAGTGAAATCCCACCGTTCGAATTGACTTCAACCTTACTTTAGGTTCTAGCCTCGAAGAGGAAACGCACACGCAACTCCGATCACCGTCCTCCAGAACAGGCAGAGAGCCCACTCGATGACAGAACCCGCCCCCGAGGCACCAGTCCCAGCGGCGTTGGCCCAAGCAGCGCTGGCCGAAGAGTTCAAGGCCGCCTTCAGGGAGCACCCCGCAGCCGTCGCCATCATCGCGGCCCAGACCGCGAACGGCCCCGTCGGCCTCACCGCGTCGAGCGTGAGCTCCGTGGCCGTCGACCCGGCCACGCTCTCGTTCTCCGTGACGCGGGCAACCGGCAGCGCCGGAGGACTCCTCGAAGCTGGCGACGTCACCGTGAACCTCCTCAGCCACGAGCAGGAGCAGATCGCCCTCGACTTCGCCCGCAGCGGCGCCCCCCGCTTCACCCCGGAACAGGGCTGGGACCACTTCCCCACTGGAGAGCCCTTCCTCCCCGAGGCTCGGGAGACGCTCCGCTGCCGCATCGCCAGCACCGTCAAGGTCGGCGGCTCGACCATCGTGCTCGCCGAGGTCCTCGAGGTCCTGCACGGCAGCACCGTCCCGCCGCTCATGTACCAGAACCGCCGCTTCGGCCGCCTCGACGCCGCCACGTTCGACGACTGAACCGGCGGCTGAACCCGGCCCCACCCCGCGACCGAATCCGCGATTCGAACGCCCCTCACACCATCCGAACTCACCGATACCGAAGAACACGACAGAAAGAGGGTCACACCATGACCGCATACACCCTTCCCGACCTGGCCTACGACTACTCCGCCCTCGCCCCGAGCATCAGCGGCGAGATCATGGAGCTGCACCACTCGAAGCACCACGCCACCTACGTGAAGGGCGCGAACACGGCGCTCGAGCAGCTCGCCGAGGCCCGCGAGAGCGGCAACCTCGCCAACGTGAACAAGCTCGAGAAGGACCTCGCGTTCAACCTCGGCGGCCACGTCAACCACTCCATCTTCTGGACCAACCTCTCCCCCAACGGCGGCGGCCAGGCAACTGGCTCGCTCGCCACGGCGATCGACGAGCAGTTCGGCTCCTTCGACGCGTTCGTCGCGCAGTTCACCGCAGTGGCGCTCGGCGTGCAGGGCTCCGGCTGGGCAGTCCTCGCCTACGACGTGCTCGGCGAGCAGCTCGCGATCTTCCAGCTCTTCGACCAGCAGGGCAACGTGCCGTTCGGGCTCGTCCCGCTGCTCATGCTCGACGTCTGGGAGCACGCCTACTACCTCGACTACCGCAACGTTCGCGCCGACTACATCAAGGCGTTCTGGAACATCGCGAACTGGGAGAACGTGCAGCAGCGCTACGACGCCGCAACGACGAAGACCAACGGCCTCATCACGCTCTAGGTCCTCCTCGCTCGAACCGCACACCTCCTGAGGCGCGGCGGGGGAACGGATGCACGCATCCGCTTCCCTGCCGCGCCTCAGTAGTCTCGGTGGCATGATCGGGCAGTTCTTCTCAGGCGTCAGCGCGCTCTTCCAGGGCTTCGGGTACTGGAAGACGAAGCCGCATCTGATGCTGCTCGGGCTCATCCCGGCGCTCATCGTCTTCCTGCTCGTGGGCGCCGCCCTCGTCACGCTCCTGTTCTTCGTCGACGACCTCGTCGAGTGGGCCACCCCTTGGGCGGCGGCGTGGGACGAGGTGTGGCGCAACATCCTGCGCATCGGCTTCATGACCCTCATCGTCGCGGGTGGCGTCTTCCTGTCGATCACGACGTTCACCGCGATCACGCTGACCGTCGGCGATCCGTTCTACGAGCGCATCTGGCTGTCCGTCGAGCGCGACCTCGGCGACGAGAACCCGGGCGAGGGACTCGGGCTCCTCGCGGCCGCCAGAGGCAGCCTGTGGCTCGTCGGCATGGGCATCCTCGCGGCCATCGTCGTCGCCATCGTGGGCGTCATCCCGCTCATCGGCTCGGTCGCCGCGGCGGTCGTGGGCGTCACGCTCAACGGGACGGTCCTGTCGCGCGAGCTCACCGGCAGGGCACTGGATGCGCGCCGACTGCTCGGGGAGCAGCGCGCCTCCGTCATCCGCGGGAACCGGGCGCAGCTGCTCGGCTTCGGCGTTGCGACGCAACTCTGCTTCATGGTGCCCGGCGGGGCCGTCTTCACGATGCCTGCCGCCGTCGCCGGCTCGACGGTGCTGGCTCGCCGCCTGCTCGACGAGCGTGGGCTGACCCGCGCAGGCTCTGCCGCGAGCGCGGAGCAGTAGCTTCAGGGCGAAAACGCCCCGAAATGGGCAGGCACTGCCCCTCCACGCCACGGCCTGGGCCAGCAGATCGAAGCGGCGGCTTGGAGCACCTGACCCGCACTTGCCGAATCGGCGGGGATGCGGTTAGAGTTCGAGGCGACTGCGGGCCTGTTACTCAGCGAGGCAAGAACCCACGTCACAGCTCCCGAGTGGAGCTGACGCAACGCACTGCAAGCATTGCTGCTCCGCAGGGCGTGGACCTCGCTATCTGTTCTTGCACCGTCATGTCGTCAGGCTCTCTGCTCGGGAACGTCCCCATCCCAAGCATCAATGGAGAATGCCATGGCTGAAGCAGTCCGCAACTATCCCAGGCTGGCAGGCGAGATCGTCGATCTCGTCGGCGGCGAGAAGAACATCCAGTCGGCGTCGCACTGCGCGACGAGGCTCCGCCTGGTCCTGAACGACACCCCTGCGGGTGCCAAGGACAAGGTCGCCGCCCTCCCCGGCGTCATCACGGTCGTCGAGGCCGGAGGCCAGTTCCAGGTCGTCATCGGGTCGCACGTCGGCGAGGTGCACGAGGCACTCATGTCGAACGCCAAGATCTCCAACACCACGCCAGCCTCGACGGCACACAAGCCGTCCATCCTGAACCGCGTCATTGCGACCATGTCGGCCGTCTTCGCCCCGTTCGTGTACATCCTCGCCTCGGCGGGCCTCCTGCAGGGCTCGCTCATCATCACGCGCATGATCTGGCCGGCCTTCGAGGGCACTGGCACCGACCTGGTGCTCACGTTCATCTCCTGGACGCCGTTCGCGTTCCTCCCGATCTTCATCGCCATCACCGCGTCGAAGCACTTCAAGGTCAACACCTACATCGCGGTGCTCTGCGCCGCCGCGATCATGAACCCCGACTGGGCTGCCCTCGCGGGCCGCATCGAGGGCGGCGAGACCATCGACTTCCTCGGCATCGCCCTCAACTCGACGACGTACTCGTCGTCCGTGCTGCCCCCGCTGATCCTCGTCTGGGTGCTCTCCTACCTCGAGCGCTTCCTCAACAAGTACCTCCGCGGCGTCGCGCAGGCCCTCCTCGTGCCGCTCATCTCGGCCGTCGTCATGGTGCCGCTCGTGCTCCTCGTCATCGGCCCGCTCTCCGCGGCCGGCGCATCGGGCGTCGCCAACGGCTACAACTGGCTCGTCGAGATCGCCCCGGCGGTCGCTGCCGGGCTCATCGGCGCCTTCTGGCAGGTCGCTGTCATCTTCGGCGTCCACTGGGGTGTCACGCCGTTCGTGCTCGACAACTTCGACCGCTTCGGGCAGGACTCCTTCCAGGCGTTCCAGACCGCGGCCGTCATCGCGCAGGTCGGTGCCGCCTTCGGCGTGTTCCTCAAGACCCGCAACAAGGAGATGCGCGGCGTCTCCGGCTCCGCAGCCGTCACCGGCATCTTCGGCATCACCGAGCCCGCGATCTACGGCGTCACGCTTCGCCTCAAGCGCCCGTTCCTCCTCGCCTGCATCGCAGGCGCCATCGGCGCGATCACCATCTCGTTCTTCGGCTCGCGCTACTACGCCTACGCGGGCCTCCCGGGCATGCTGACCATCGTCAACTCGGTCAGCCCCGACAACCCCAACTCCATCATCGGCATGATCGTCGGATGCGCGGTGGCGTTCTTCGGCGCTGCAGCACTCGTCTACTTCATCGGCTTCAAGGACGTCGTGGCCGAGAACCTCCCCACCGACGACCTCGACCAGGCCCGCCCCACCGACCCAGAGCAGAACGCTCGCTTCGAAGCTGCCCTCGCGGCAGCATCCAGCACGCGCGTCGTCGCCAGCCCACTCGAAGGGCAGGTGCTGACCCTCGCCGAGGTGCCGGACGAGGTCTTCTCCGCTGGCGTCATGGGGTCGGGGGCGGCCATCGACCCGGCCGGGCATCAGGTCTTCGCACCGTTCGAGGGCAAGGTCGTCTCGGTCTTCCCTTCGAAGCACGCGATCGGCCTCATCTCCACCGAGGGAGTCGAGGTGCTCATCCACGTCGGCATCGACACCGTCCAGCTGAACGGCCAG
Source organism: Pseudoclavibacter sp. VKM Ac-2867 (assembly GCF_015351275.1). NCBI lineage: Bacteria > Bacillati > Actinomycetota > Actinomycetes > Micrococcales > Microbacteriaceae > Pseudoclavibacter > Pseudoclavibacter sp. VKM Ac-2867. The sequence goes on along the minus strand of NZ_JADKSL010000002.1, from coordinate 68,492 downwards.
CACTTCACGGCGCACGTCGCCGAGGGCGCCGAGGTGAAGCAGGGTGACCTGCTCCTCGAGTTCGACGCCGTCGCCATCAAGGCCGAGGGATACTCCCTCATCACGCCCGTCCTCATCACCAACTCCGGCAGCTACGACGAGGTCGTCGCGACCGGTGCGGGAGCGGTCGCCGCCGGCGACCAGCTCGCCGTCGCCGTCGCAACCGCATCCGCGTCCGCCGCCAGCAACTGACACGACCACAGACGAGAAAGGAACTCATGACCATGAGCAGACTCCCGAACGACTTCCTCTGGGGCGGCGCCGTCGCAGCACACCAGCTCGAGGGTGGGTGGGATGCAGACGGCAAGGGACCGAGCGTCGTCGACGTCCTCACCGCCGGCGAGCACGGCGTACCCCGCCGCATCACCGACTCCGTCGAGGCTGGCGAGTTCTACCCGAACCACGAGGCCATCGACCACTACCACCGTTACCGTGAGGACATCGCGCTGCTGGCCGAGATGGGTCTCAAGTGCTTCCGCACGTCCATCCAGTGGACCCGCATCTTCCCCAACGGCGACGAGCTCGAGCCGAACGAGGCCGGCCTGGCGTTCTACGACGACCTCTTCGACGAGCTGCTGAAGCACGGCATCGAGCCGGTCGTCACGCTCTCGCACTTCGAGGTGCCCCTGCACCTCGCCCGCGAGTACGGCGGATTCCGCAACCGTGCGCTCGTGGGGTTCTTCGAGCGCTTCGCAAAGGTCTGCTTCGAGCGCTACGCGACGAAGGTCAAGTACTGGATGACCTTCAATGAGATCAACAACCAGCTCGACACCCGCAACGAGCTGTTCCTGTGGACCAACTCGGGTGTCCTCCTCACCCCGGAGGACGACCCGCGCGAGGTCGTGCTGCAGGTCGCGCACAACGAGCTCCTCGCCTCGGCCCTCGCTGTGAAGGCCGGCCACGACGTCGACCCGAAGCTGCAGATCGGCGGCATGATCTCGCACGTGCCGATCTACCCATATTCCTGCAACCCGGCCGACGTGCTCGAGGCGCAGATCTCCAGCCGCGACCGCTTCCTGTTCCCCGACGTGCACGTGCGTGGCCACTACCCGGCCTACGCCGTGCGCGAGCGTGAACGTGAGGGCTACGACATCGGCTGGCAGGACGGCGACGCGGAGATCCTCGCGGCAGGCACGGTCGACTACCTCGGCTTCAGCTACTACATGTCGACCGTCGCGAAGGCCGACGTGCAGAACGACGAGAAGATCTTCAACGGCGGCCTCGCGAACTCGGTCCCGAACCCCTACGTCACGGCAAGCGACTGGGGGTGGCAGATCGACCCGGTCGGCCTGCGCTACGCCCTCAACGTGCTCACGGAACGCTACGAGCTGCCGCTCTTCATCGTCGAGAACGGCTTCGGCGCGATCGACGTCGTGAACGAAGATGGCTCCATCGACGACGACGCGCGCATCGAGTACCTGAAAGCGCACATCGAGCAGGTCGAGCTGGCCGTCTCCGAAGACGGCGTCGACCTCATGGGCTACACGCCGTGGGGCATCATCGATGTCGTCTCGTTCACGACCGGCGAGATGAAGAAGCGCTACGGGATGATCTACGTCGACCGCGACAACGCCGGCAACGGCACCATGGAGCGTTCGAAGAAGAAGTCGTTCGACTGGTACGCGGGCGTCATCAGCGCCAACGGCACCGGAATCTGAGGCGGCTCCTGGGGGCTCCGCGCTTCGGGACCCCCAGGAGACCCACCCGGGCTGCGTCCAAGCGGACGTAGTCTTCATGTGCGCGCAGATCAGTGCGGCGCACCTATCCGCGCGCCGCGGCTCAGGAGAAGGAGGGGAAACCCGATGACGAAGACGCAGACAGGGACCCTACTGCGGGTGTTGAACAACAACGCCGTCATGGTCGACTCCGCGGGAGACCGCGTCATCCTGCTCGGGCGCGGCATCGGCTTCGGCAAGCGCCTCGGAGACGCCGTGGACCTGGGGGCAGCGACCGAGTCCTTCTCCCCGTCGACGGCACTCGAGCTCCGTCAGCTCGCGGACTTCGCGCGCGAGATCCCTCTCGAGGTCTTCCGAGTCGCACGCCGCGCAGTCGACCACGCCGAGACGGTCGGAGACGTTCGGCCGAGCCAGGCGCTCCTGCTCTCCGTCGCTGATCACCTTCACTTCGCGGTCGTCCGCGCGCAGACGGGGCTCCGCGTCGATTTCCCGCTGAAGTGGGAGATCGCCCAGCTGTACCCGCGCGAGACGGAGCTCGGCCACGCGACGGTTCGCTTCGCGAACGAGGAGCTCGGTGTCGATTCGTCTATCGACGCCGACGAGGCCACCGCGTTCGCCATGCACTTCGTGAACGCGCAGTTCGCGAAGTCCGACACTTCGCAGACCGTCGCCATGACGAAGACGCTGCAGAGCGTGGTCGACGTCGTCACGGAGACGCTCGGGGCGGATGCGACTGCCGACCCCACGAACGTGGCCCGCTTCGTCACCCATCTCCGGTACCTCTACGCGCGGATGACGACCCGGACCCAGCTGAGCAGTGCTCCCCCGCAGCTGTTCACGGCCATCCGCGACTCATACCCCGAGATCGTCGCGACGAGCGACCGCGTGCGCGGCATCATCGAAGCCCAGGGCGGCGAGCTCAGCGAGGCTGAGGTCTGCTACCTCGAGATCCATCTCGCGCGCCTCTCAACGAGCGGACGCGAACCGCAGGCCGCCCCGACCCCCGAGGGTGAGACGACCGACGGCTCAGCCCCACCCTCCTCCGGAGTGCCAGACGCGAGCTAGCAGGCGGCCCGGCGCTCGACCCGCAGACCGGTGACGAAGATCGTCTGGTCGTTGTCGGTGTTCACCGTGTTGTTCGTGGTTCCCAGCGTGTACCCGAGGTTGAAGTAGCGCACCGTGAACGAGCGCACGGGGCCGGCGAAGACGACGTCGACCTGGCCACCGGGGGCGTCCTCGTTCTTGTTGCCGTCGACCGAGTTGAACCAGGGGCTCGCGGCGGTCCCGGCACCCGTGACCGTGGAGCCGCTCGGGATCGAGAACGTCCTCGGTGCCGCGGACTCGAGAACTACACCGTCGAGGAAGTCGCGAGTGAGGCCGTTCCCCGCTCGCCAGAGCCGATCGATGTCGGTGATGGAGAACCGCACGTTGTAGAGGTCCTCGGCGAAGGTGAAGACGACGGTCTGGAAGTCGTTGGCAGACGGCTGCGTCAGGGCGTTCGCGCCGTTGAACTGGTTGATCTGGTAGCCGCGCTGGCCGATGCCGCCGACGTTCTGCGCCGAGACGGTGCCGTCGTTCGTCTCTGCCCGCATGTTGCCGCTGAAGGTGTGCCGCACCGTGGCGCTGATGTTGGGCGTCGTGGGGCGGGTCGAGTTCTGCGGGCGGAACACGGCCGTGCGGTCGAGGGTCGAGGATGCGCCGAGGGTGGCCGCGGTGCCCGTCACGGTCGCGAGTCCCCAGTTGATGCCGACGTCGGGGTCGACGCACAGCGTGGAGGCGGCGGAGAGGGGAGCCGCGATGACTGTGGCCACGACCGGCGCCGACCAGGCGGCTGCGGTGAGCAGGGTGCGGCGGGTGGTCGTCGTGGGGGTTGCGGCGACGTTGCTGGACTCGGGGGAGGTGTTCATTGCGCGACTTTCTGGGTTCCGAAAATTGGGCACACGAGCGAGCACCGCATGGGAGTGCGGTGCTGCGGAGTGCTGGGTGTGGGCGTACCGCATCTGAGCGATTCGCGTCCGTGGTCGCGCTACGTCGCCTGGGGGCACACGAGCGTTCGACCTCGCGACTCTATGCTCAGGCGTCGACCTTCCGGTCGGTCCGGCGACGGAATCGACGATTCTGGCGACAGAACAGGCCGCTCCGGCGTCAGTCTCGGCCGAGCGCCTCGATCGCCGCGAGCATCGATGTCACCGATGCGAACCCAGATGCCTTGGCCGCCGCCCTGCGCTGCGCTGGCGAATCGCCCGAGGCCAGGAGATGCCCGGCGTGCCTCGCCCGAGCGTTGCGCAGCTCCACCGCTGGCGTCATGCCGACGCTCTCGAACGCCCTGTGCAGCAGGGAACGCGAGACGCTGAGGCGTTGCGCGAGGGTGGTCGCCGAGAGAGACCGGTCGGCGAACTCTCCCGCGATGATCTGCCTGGCCCCCTCGATGAGCACCAGGAACCGGTCGCCGCCCTCGCTCGTGGTCGCCCGGAAACGCCCCACCGCCTCGGCGATGCTCGCGAGCAGCGCCGACTCGATCGCGATGCGCAGGTTTCCCGCGCCCGGCCCGGAGTAGTCCCTCTCGGAGTCCAGGATGCTCGTGACGAGCGCGCGCAGGGCGCGACTGTAGACAGGATCGGCATCGACCCTGAGGGGGAACTCGCGGATGATCGGCTCGACTGCGGAGCGCCGGACAGAGTAGAGGAACGAGGTGGTCTCATCCGCGCTCGACACATCGTGCGGCCGCCGCGGGTCGAAGAGGAGGTACGAGCCCGGCGTCAGCTCGTGGGAGATTCCTGCGATCCTGACGGTCATCGTCCCCGAGACGGTGGAGAGCACCTGCACCGTCTCGAGCTCCCCCGGCAGGACGTCCGCGATCGTGGCCTGCACAGGCGTGAGGTGCAGCCGCCACATGGCGACATCGCCGAGGTCGATTGCCGTGACGTCGACCGCGAACTCGGCCGGCGCACCCTTGACGCGGTAGCCGCTGAGCTCGGCGAACTCAGCCGCACCCCTGCCCCGACGCCGGTATCGTTGCGGAGAAGCCACCCGAATATCTTGGCACGAGTCCGCTTATTGCTTCTCGAGTGCGCGGCCGAGGCGCGCGGCGGCCTCCTGCAGGCGCTCGATGGGGGTGTCTCCGTAGGCGAGTCTCAGGCGGCGAGGCGCGTCGGTGCCAGGCCCGGACGGGAAGAACGAGCCGCGCTGGTAGCCGATGCCCGCAGCGCTCGCATCCTCGGCGAGCCTGTCCGCGTCGATCGCGTCGTCGACGAGCCGCGGCCACAGGAACAGGCCGCCATCGGGCGCGTCGATCTCGAACGCCCCGGGTGCGTGGGCCTCGAGCGCGGCGGAGAGCGCATCCGCCCGTTCCCGGTACAGCTCGCGTGCCGACGCGAGCGTGTCGTCGAAGAACGTGGGCGTCGTCCCGAGCAGCTCGGCGACCGCATGCTGGACGAGCTGCGAGGAGTGCGAGTCCTGACGCGCGCGCAGCGACACGAAGTCGGGAACAAGGCGCTCCGGCAGCACGATCCAGCCGAGGCGCAGGCCGGGGCCGAGCGTCTTCGTGAACGTGTTGATGTGGATCACGTGCGAGGAGCTGTTGAAGATCTCGAAGTCGAGCTCGTCGCCGCGGAAGCGCAGCTCCCGGTACGGGTTGTCGGCCAGCAGGATGAAGTTGTACCGCTCAGCGAGGCGCACGAGCTCACGGCGCCCCTCGAGGGTCAGGCTGTGCTGCGAGGGGTTGTGGAAGTCGGGCACCGTGTAGACGGCCGCCGGACGTGCGCCAGCGACCAGATGGGCCTCCAGCTCGGCGACGTCGAAGCCGTCGCGGCCGACTGTGATCGGCAGGATCCGCGCGTCGGAGAGTTCGAGGCCGCGCAGAAACAGCGGGAAGATCGGGTTGTCGACCGCGACGAGGCCGCCGCGCTCGACCACGAGCTGCACGGCGAGGGAGATGCCGTGGAACCCGCCGTTCGTGATGAGCACGCGCGATACCGGCACGCCCTCGCGTGCGGCGATCCATTCCCGCAACGCGGGCACACCCTCGGTTCGCCCGTACTGCAGCGCCGGCACGCCCGGCACGGACAGCACCCGCGCGGTCGCCTCGGCGAGCTCGGCGGAGGGGAGCACCGACGGGTCGGGGATGCCGCCGAGCAGCTCGATCGAGTCGGGGTGCCGGTCGCGCAGGGTCGCGTCGCCGAAGCCCTTCGGCGCGTTGAAGGCGCGCGCGAGCTCCGTCGACGTCCAGGTCGGCGGGGAGGTCTGCGGCGTGCTCTGCGGGAGGGTCTGCGTGCTGGCGGTGCTTGTCATGGTGTCGTCGTTCTCTCTCGCACGAGGCGCTCGGCCTCGATCGGTTCAGGTGGAAGTTCGGAGGTGCGGGTCGCTCAGACGAGCGCCGGGACCTGCACGGCAGGCGTCGCGTTCGCATCCGCTGCCGGAGCCGCATGCCCGTACCGGGGCGTGGGGATGGCATCGATGAGGGCCCGCGTGTAGGGCTGCTCGGGATGCGCGAGCACCTCGGCAACCCGTCCGGACTCGACGACCTTGCCGCCCTGGAGCACCGACACCGTGTCTGCGACCTGGCGGACGAGCGCGAGATCGTGGGAGACGAACAGGTAGGTGAGCCCCAGCTCAGCCTGCAGCTGGAACAGCACCTCGAAGATCTCCGCCTGCACGGTCACATCGAGGGCGGAGGTCGGCTCGTCGAGCACGAGCACGTCTGGCCGGAGCACGAGGGCGCGCGCGATGGCAACACGCTGGCGCTGGCCGCCGGAAAGGGCTGACGGCTTCCGGGACAGGAACTCCGCGCCCAGGCCGACGGACGCGAGGGCAGCCCGAGCCTTCTCGGCGCGCTCCCGCTTGTCACCGACCTTGTAGCGGTCGAGCGGCTCGCGCACGATGCGCTCCACACGCCACGTCGGATCGAGGGAGGTGAACGGGTTCTGGTAGACGAGCTGCAGGTGGCGGCGGATCTCGCGGAGCTGCCTGGGAGAGCTGCCGTCGACTCGCTCGTCGCCGACCCTGACCTCGCCGGCGTCCGCCTCCTCGAGGCCGAGCAGGATGCGGACGGCCGTCGTCTTGCCCGAGCCGGACTCCCCCACGAGTGCGTGCGTCGTGCCTGCCCTCACCGCGAACGACACGTCGTCCAACGCCGCGACCCGTCGCTCGCCGACCGAGAAGCTCTTCGAGACGCCCGTGACCGCGACCTGCTCGGTCGCGGCGCCGCGGCTGTCCCGCTGCAGCAGCGAACCGTAGCGGTCGGGGTTCAGGGCGGGGGCATCCTGCCGCAGACAAACCGTGTACGGCGAGGTCGACTCGGTGAACACCTGCTCCGTCGCGCCGGCCTCCTGCACCTCGCCGCCCTTGAGCACGACGATCTTCTGCGTGCGCTCGGCCGCGATCGCGAGGTCGTGCGTGATGAGCACGAGCCCGATGCCCAGTTCGCTCTGCAGCTCGCTGAGCACCCCCAGGATGCGCTTCTGGATCGTCACGTCGAGCGCACTCGTCGGCTCGTCCGCGATGAGCAGCTCGGGGCTCGGCAGCACGGCGAGGCCGATGAGCACACGCTGCAGCATGCCGCCGGAGAGCTGGTGGGGGTAGGACTCGTACACGCGCTTCGGGTCTGGCAGGCCGACCCGCTCGAACGTCGCGAAGATGAGCTCCCGCTGCTCATCGCGGGAGAGGCCGTCGACGAGGTCGGCCGCCTCGTGCGCCTGGGAGCCGATGGTGCGCACCGGGTTGAGGGCGTTCGCCGGGTCCTGCGGCACGAAGCCGATGCGGGCGCCGCGCAGGGGGCGGAACTGGCGCGGCGAGTACGCGAGCACGTCCTTCCCCTCGAAGCGGATGCTCCCAGCCGCCCGACCGCCGTCCGGCAGGAGGCGGAGGATCGCGCGGGCGATCGTGGACTTCCCGGACCCGGACTCGCCGATGAGCGCGAGGCTCTCGCCACGGTTCAAGGTGAAGCTGACGTCGGAGACGACCTCGCTCCTGCCGTACGCGACCGACAGGTTCTCGACCTGCAGGAGGGGCTGAGCGGAGGATTCGGGAGCGGATGCCGATGCAGATGCTGATGCTGATGCTGATGCGTGGGTCATTGCGTGCCTCTCGTGCGTTCGGTCAGGACGTCTGCCGGAGCCACCGGCTGATGCGGTTGACGGAGAGCACCGTCGCGATGGTGACCAGCGCTGGCCACAGCACGAGCCAGGGCGCCCGCGGGTAGTCCTTGCCGTTGGAGATGAGCAGCCCCCAGTCGGATGCGGGCGGCGGGTCACCGTAGCCGAGGAACGCGAGGCCCGCGATGACGAGGATCGAGAGCCCGAACTGCAGCACCGCCAGCGCCAGGACGGAGCGAGACGCGTTCGGGAGGACGTGGCGCCCGAGCACGTGCCACTTCGACCCGCCCTGGAGGTAGGCGGCCTCCACGAACGTGGCCCGCCGCGTCTTGAGCACCTCGGATCTCATGACGCGGGCGAACACCGCGACGGCGGAGACGCCAGTGGCGATCGCGGCGTTGATGGTCTGGAAGCCGAGGGAGGAGACGATGACGACGGCGAGGAGGAAGCTGGGGATGGCGAGCAGCACATCCACGAACCTGGCGAGCACCGTGTCGGTCCAGGAGCCGATGAATCCGCCGATGAGACCGATCGCACCGCCCACGACGACGCCGATGATCACGGCGACCAGTGCCGACGAGATCGAGGACTGCGTGCCGAAGACGACCCGGGCGAACTGGTCGCGTCCGAGGTGATCCGTGCCGAACCAGTGCTGCGCGCTGGGCGCCAGGAACTTGTCGGCGGGGACGCCGTCGACCGGACTGTAGGACGTGAAGACGCCGGGCAGCAGCGACCAGGCGAGCACCAGGACGATGACGACGAACGACAGCACGACCGTCGGGGGGAAGCCGCCGATCGCGCGGACCTTGAACGCGGCCCTGGGACTGCGAGAGCCGGTCGCGCCCGGTGCGGCGTTCAGAACTGCGGAGGTCATACGATGCTCGCCTCTTCCTTGAGTGGGGAGTCGGACTGGGGCGAGGGGGACTCGGGTGCCGACGCATCCGCATCCCCGATGACGGGCCCGCCCTTCTTGCGGTTTCCTTCGATGTCGACACGCGGATCGAGGATCGGGTAGGCCAGGTCGGCGAGCAGGTTGACGAGCACGAAGACGACGGCGGCGAGGCCGACGACCGCCTGCAGCACCGGCAGGTCCTGGCTGGCGACGGCCCGCTGCACGATGCTGCCGATGCCACTGCGCCCGAAGACGGCCTCCGTGATGAGGGAACCGCCGAGCAGCTCGCCCACCGTGAGCGCGAGCACCGTCACCGCGGGCAGCGCCGACGGCTTCAGGAGGTGCCGCGTGAAGAGCCGCCGCTGCGTGAGACCGCGAGAGCGCGCCACCGACGCGTACTCCTGCGAGGACGCGTGGTCGAGGTTCGTGATGAGCACCTCCGCGATCTGCGCGGAGACCGGGATGCCGAGGGCGACGGCGGCGAAGAACGTCGCCCACGCGCTCTCCGGGTCGACGATGCGGAACAGGCCGAGTCCGAACGCGAACACGTTGATGAGGAGCAGGCCGATGACGAAGTTCGGCACCGACAGGAACAGCGACGGGAATGCGCGCAGGATGCCCTGGCCGTAGCGGGCCGGCAGCACCTGCGTGCCGAACGCGATGAGCACGGCAAGCACAACCGCCACGAGGAGGGCGCTGCCCGCGAGCGCGAGCGTCGAGGGCAGCGCATCCCCGATGAGGTCGGCGACAGGCAGGTTCGAGCGCAGCGAGATGCCGAAGTCACCGACGACGAACCTCGTAAGCGAACCCCACAGCTGCACGAGCAGCGGCTGGTCGAGGCCGTAGTAGGCCACGATGCGGGCGATCTCCTCCTCCGTGAACCCGTTGTCGGGGTTGCGCAGCGTGCTCGTGACCGGGTCCCCCGGCAGCACGCTGATGACGAAGAACGTGAAGACGTAGGCGAGCAGCACGACGATGATCGCCTGGCCCGTGCGCCTCAGCGCGAAGCGCGTGTAGTTGTGTCTCATGCCGAACCCTCCCGCCGGCCGGGGCCTAGTCGACCCAGGCCGTGGCGTAGTTGGCGTACGCGACGCCGTTGTACGTGACGCCGTGCAGGTTCGGCGACTGCACGTAGACGCGCTGCACGATCTGCGTGATCGGGGCGAAGTAGCCCTGCTCGAGCACGTAACCCTGCAGCTCGTCGGCGAGCGCCGCACGTGCCTCGGTGTCGCTCGAGCTCGAGATGCCCCCGGCGTACTCGTTGAGCTTCGTGTCGCTCGTGCCCACGCCGAACCAGTCCTCGTCGCCCTCGTTGAGGCTCGTGAGGATGCCCGCGACCGTGCCCACGTCGATGAAGCTGCGCGTGATCTCGGTGGCCGGGATCTCGACGCCGCTGTTCAGCACGCGCTCGCCGTACGTGACGACGTCGTACGCCTCGATCTTCACGTCGAAGCCGATCTTCTTCAGCTGCTGCGCCACGAGCTCGTCGACCGACTGCGAGGTGGCGAGGTAGGGGTTCGGGTAGAGCGTCACGGCGAGGGTCTCGCCGTTCTTCGAGCGGATGCCGTCAGCGCCTTCCGTCCAGCCGGCCGCATCCAGCAGCTTCTTCGACTCCTCCGGGTCGAACGCGAAGGCGTCGCTGTGGTCCGTCGCCTCTGGAACGTTGCTCTGGATGAACGTCTCCGCGGCCTCCCAGTCCTCCGTGTACACGGTGGAGAGGATCTCGTCGCGGTCGATGCCGTGCTGGAATGCCTGACGCACCTCGGTCTCGTTGAACGGAGCGACCTGCGTGTTCAGCGCGTAGCCGTTGACGAAGCCCAGGTAGCGGGGAACCGCGACCTCGAGGCCCTCGTCGGCGAGCGCATCCAGCTCCTGCGGGGAGGTGTTGTAGGCGACATCCGCCTGGCCCGCCTGCACCGAGGAGGTGCGCAGCGACGGCTCGGCGACGATCTGGTAGGTGATGGAGTCGAGGAACGCGGGGCCCGTGTGCTCGAGCGCCTCCGGACCCCAGGTGTAGTCCTCGCGCTTGGTCAGGACCACGTCCTGCCCCTCCTGCCAGGACTCGACCGTGAACGGGCCGCTCCCGACGAAGTTGCTGAGGTCGGCCTGCTCCTCAGCCGGCAGCGCGATGACGGCCGGGGAGGTGAGGATCGAGCCGTGGTAGCCGAGCGTCGGGATGAAGCCGAGGGTGGGCTTCGAGAACTTCACCTCGACGGTCGCCGCATCGACCGCGGTCGCACCGTCGTAGTTCGCGGCGGGGAACAGCCCGATGCGGTTGATGCCGCGGTCGGGGTCGCCCTTGGCCCAGATGTCGAGGTTCGCGACGACCGCCGCGGCGTCGACGGGGGTGCCGTCCGAGAAGGTCACGCCGTCCTTGAGGTGCAGCGTGTACTCCGTCGCGTCGTCGTTCTGCTCCCAGCTCTCCGCGACCCACGGGCTGACGTTGCCCTCGCCGTCGACGTACACGAGCTTGTCGGTGACGTGGCCCCAGACGTGCCCCTGGTAGCTGGAGATGGCGCTGTTGTTGGGGATCCAGCTGTCGCCGAGGGAGTCGATGAGGAACGTGATGTCGCCGCCGTTCTTCGGCTCCCCCTCACCCGCAGCCCCTGGGGCGGCGTCGGAGGTCGCGCAGGCTGCGAGCAGCGACATGCTGGCGAGCACGCCGATGGCTGCGGCGAGTTTCCGTCGGAGTCGTGGGTGTCGTGTCGACATGATGGTGGCTGCTTTCTCGGGGTCTGCGTTGGGGAGAGCGGGTGGGGGGGTGCGTGCGTGTGCTGGTGCTGGTGCGTGTGCTGGTGAACGGATGCTCGGGATGGGGCGCTCGGGGCCCGGGTCAGATGGCCTTGCCCGGGTTGAAGAGCGCGGCGGGGTCGAGCGCGCGCTTGATGGCGTGCTGCGCCTCGCGGTTCCGCTCGGACAGCTCGAGGGCTGCGAGGTCGAGCTTCGAGGAGCCGATGCCGTGCTCACCGCTCACGGTTCCGCCGAGCTCGAGCGCGAACTCGGCGAGGGCGACGGCCGCGTCGTGCAGCTGCGGCGGGACGACGGCCGGGTCCGCTCCTTCCGGGATGCGGAGCGTGATGACGGGGTGCAGGTTGCCGTCGCCGGCGTGGGCGACAGCGCCCACCGTGACACCGAAGCGCTCCTCGACGACGGGGAAGTGGGCGAAGATCTCGGGGATGCGCGACTTGGGAACGGCGATATCGCCGCCCGCGAACCACTCGGCGGGATCGAAGCCGCGCCCTGAACGGCGCAGCTCCCACAGCGACTCACCGTCCTCGACGGTCTCCTCGGTGACGAGCCCGCCGACTGCTTCGAGCGCCGCGCGGAGGTCAGCGGACTGCTCGTCGATGCCGTAGCCGTCGAGCTCGATGAGCAGCAGGGCGCCGCCGCGGGCGGTGAGCGTGCTGCCGCTGTGCGCGTCGATGTTCGCGAGCGTGCGGGAGTCGAAGAACTCGACGACGCTGGGGCGCACCGTGCTGCGGGTGATGGCGGAGAGCGCATCCGCGCCAGCTGCCGTCGTCGCGAAGAACGCCGACACCGTGCGGCGGGCGACCGGGATCGGGCGGAGGCGCACGGTCGCCGCGACGACGATGCCGAGGATGCCCTCCGATCCGACGAAGAGGGAGACGAGGTCGAGGCCCGTGACGCCCTTGATGGAGCGGTGGCCGACGTGCACGAGCGTGCCGTCGGCGAGCACGACGTCGAGCGCGAGGATCGACTCGCGCGTCACTCCGTACTTCGCGCAGCGCAGCCCGCCAGCATTGGTGGCGATGTTGCCGCCGATGGACGAGATGTCCCAGCTGGCCGGGTCCGGCGCGTAGAAGAGGCCGTATGGCTCGAGGTGCCGGTTGAGGTCGGCGTTGATGACGCCAGGCTCGACCACGGCGACCTCGTCCAGCGGGCTCACCTCGACGACCCGGTTGAGGCGCTCCGTCGAGACGACCAGCTGCCGAGCGTCGGCGGTCGCGCCTCCTGCGAGGCCGGAGCCAGCGCCGCGCGGCACCACCGCGATGCCATGCTCGGCAGCCGTCCGCACGACCACCTGCACCTCAGCCGCCGTGCTCGGGAACGCGACGGCCGGGCCGAGGTCGATGCCAGCGAGGCGGCCCCTCGTGCTCGCATCCACCGCGTACTCGCGCGTCAGAGCCGAGGGCACGCGCACCTCGAGCTGCGGCAGCTCCGCCTGCAGCTCGTCGATGACCCGCTGCAGGGGCTCCGCTCCCTCGAGCGAGGAGAGCTGTGCGGTCGGCGCTGGGGTGGCGAGCTCGGTGGGCATGCTGGCCTTTCGACGGGGGGCGGGAAGGATCCCTCGAAAGGTACGGAAGCGCTGATGGCGTGAACAGGCGAGGCCGTCGCTTCCCTTCGCCGAACGTTGTGGGGCTTCAGGCAGCGTCACGTTGCGTCATCAACCACGTCAGAAAGTGGCGCACGCTCGACTCCGAGTTGCCTCACAGGCAACACGCTCCGGCTCTCGGGGCGGCGCTGCCCTTCCGGCCCGCCTCCCAGCGCGGCGCCCAGCCCGCCTCCGGCGCCAGCTCCGGCCCCGGCTGACCAACTTGCGGGACGAAACCGCAGCATCGGGCCCCTGGCGCATCCGAGCCCGACGTCCTCCCGGAGGTTGGCCTCGTCGCAGCAGTCCCCCGCCCGTTCGACAGAGCCCGCGCGCCCGCTCAATGCGAAAAGGCGGGCCGCGCGATATGCGCGACCCGCCTTCTGCGAGTGCCGGCCCCGGTATCCGGGCCGCAGGGACCGGTACGTTCGGAGCTCGGGATGCTGGCCGTTACGCCTGCAGGCTGCCCCCATTGGTGCGGATGACCTCGGCGTACCAGTCGAACGACTTCTTCTTGTAGCGCTCGAGCGTGCCAGAGCCGTCGTCGTTGCGGTCGACGTAGATGAAGCCGTACCGCTTGCTCAGCTGCGCCGTGCTCGCCGAGACGAGGTCGATGCAGCCCCACGTCGTGTAGCCGAGCAGCTCGACGCCGTCAGCGATCGCTTCGCCGGCCTGCACGAGGTGGTCGTTGAGGTAGGAGATGCGGTAGCCGTCATCGACGGTCTTCACGCCGTCGATCTCGACGAGCTGGTCCTTCGCCCCGAGCCCGTTCTCGACGATGAACAGCGGCTTCTGCCACCGCTCCCAGAACTGGTTCATGACGATGCGCAGGCCGGTCGGGTCGATCGCCCAGCCCCACTCGCTCTTCTCGAGCGTCGGGTTCGGCACGCCGCCCATGATGTTGCCTTCACCGGAGTCAGCAGAGGGGTCTGCCGTCTCGGCGATGCTCATGTAGTAGCTGAACGAGATGAAGTCGACCGTGTTCTTCAGGATCTCGAGGTCCTCATCCGTGATGTTGAGGTCGATGCCCTTCTCCTTGAAGAGGCGCAGCGCGAAGCCCGGGTACTCGCCGCGCACGTGCACGTCGCCGAACATGAGGTTCGAGTGGTCGACGTCCATGACCTTGAGCGCATCCGCGGGGCTCGGCGTGAGCGGGTAGACCGGCATGGCGATGAGCATGCAGCCGACCTGCGCATTCGGGGCGACCTCGTGCGCGATCTTCGTCGCGAGCGCCGAGGCGACGAGCTCGTGGTGGATGGCCTGGTACAGGTCCTGCTCGCTGAGCTGCTCCTTCGGCGTGAGGATGCCACCGCTCAGGAGCGGGGCGTGCAGCACCGAGTTGATCTCGTTGAACGTGAGCCAGTACTTCACTCGCGAGCCGTAGCGCTCGAACAGCACTCGGGCGTAGCGCTCGTAGAAGCCGATGAGCTCGCGGCTCACCCAGCCGTCGTACTGCTGCGCGAGGTGCAGCGGCGTCTCGTAGTGCGAGATCGTGACGAGCGGCTCGATGCCGTGCTTCTCCAGCTCGTCGAGCACGCGGTCGTAGAACGCGAGGCCCTCTTCGTTGGGCTCCAGCTCGTCGCCCTTCGGGAAGATGCGGCTCCAGGCGATCGAGAAGCGGAACGTCTTGAACCCCATCTCGGCGAAGAGCGCGATGTCCTCCGCGTAGCGGTTGTAGAAGTCGATGCCGACGTGCTTGAGGTTGTCGTCCGTCGGCCCCTCGGTCGGCGGCGCCATGATGCCCTTCGGCATGACGTCCTGGATGGAGAGGCCCTTGCCCCCGTCGAGGTAGCCGCCCTCGAGCTGGTTGGCTGCGGTCGCGCCGCCCCAGAGGAATCCGTCTGGGAAGTTCGTTGTCGTCATTCGCGTGTCTCCTTCGTTCTGCGATGCGTTGGTGCGTGAAGTCGTGCGGTGTGGATGCGGCTACTTGGCGAGTGCCACGGTCTCGACCGACTTGGCCAGGTACAGCGACTCTCCGTGCGAGATGGGGCCGGTCACCTGGCTCGTGATCTCCGGGTACAGCTCGGAATTCGTGATGATGACGGGCGTCGTGATGTCGTAGCCCGCCGCCTTGACGGCGTCGACGTCGAACTCGATGAGCAGCTCGCCAGCCTTCACGGCCTGACCAGACTCGACCTTCATCGTGAAGTGCTGGCCGCCCAGCTTCACCGTGTCGACACCGATGTGGATGAGCACCTCGGCGCCGTCCGCGTGGCGCAGGCCCACCGCGTGGCCCGTCGGGAAGGCGGCTGCCACGACACCGTCGAAGGGTGCGTAGACGGCGCCGGAGCTGGGGATGACCGCTGCGCCCTTGCCGAGCACACCGCCGGCGAAGACGGGGTCGGACACCTCGGACAGCGCAACCGCGGTGCCATCGAGGGGGCTGCGGATCTCGAGGTCGTTGCTTGCGGCCGTGACGGGAGCTTCCTCATCCACCGGGTCCTTGAAGCCGAGGATGACGGTGAGGAGGAACGACACCACGATCGCCGCGACCAGGCCGAGTCCGAGGAAGACCATGTTGCCGTTGCCGAAGAGCGCAGGCAGCGCCAGGCCGGAGGGAACGACGAAGGCGGTGGAGAAGACGCCGCCCATGGCGATGATCGCCCCGCCGAGTGCTCCACCGATGACGCCGAAGATGAAGGGGCGCTTGAGGGGCAGGTTGATGCCGTAGATCGCGGGCTCGGTGATGCCGGCGAGGAAGCCGGACAGCGTGGCGGGCGCAGCGAGCGACTTGAGCTTCTTGTCGCGGGTGCGGACCCACACGCCGGCGACCGCGGCGGACTGCGCGAGGACGGCAGCGAACACGGGGCCGATCAGCAGGATCTGACCTGTTGCCTGGAACTCGAGCGTGAACAGCGGCACGAAGCCCCAGTGGAGTCCGAAGATGACGAAGACCTGCCACAGACCACCCATGATCGCGCCGCCGAGCCATGGGACGTTCGCGAAGATCCAGCCGATGCCCTCGCCGAGCCATCCGCTCAGGAGCGCGGAAATCGGGCCGACGACGACGAACACGAGGGGCACCGCGATCAGCACGACGATCATGGGCGTCAGGAAGCGGCGGACCGAGGAGTGCAGCTTCGCGTAGAGGAACTTCTCCGCGTAGCTCTGCAGCCACACGATGAGGATGATCGGGATGACGCTGGAGACGTAGCTGACCATCGTGAACGGGATCCCGAAGAACGTCAGCCCCTCGGCTCCGACCAGTGGAGTGATCGTCGGGTAGACCAGCGCGCCGGCGATCGCGAACGAGGTCCACTCGGAGGCCTTGAAGTAGCGGGCCGCCGTGATCGCGAGCGCCATCGGCAGGAAGTTGATGAACGCGTCAGAGAGCGCGTTGAGGACGAGGTACGTCGTCGTGTCGGTGGCGATCCAGCCGAAGGTCGCCGCGGCGGAAAGGAATGCCTTCAGCAGACCGGTGCCGGCGAGCGCCCACAGCAGGGGGGTGAACAGCGCCGCGATCATCGAGATGAAGCGGTTGAAGAGGTTCTTCTTCGGCTCGTCAGGATCGACCGTCGCCGTCTGCGTGCCCGCGACGAGGTTCGAGATCTTGCCGAGCTCGGCGTACACCTCCGGGACCTCGTTGCCGATGACAACCTGGTACTGGCCGCCGGCCTCGGCCGTCGTGATGACGCCCGGGATGGCCTTGACCGCGGCCTTGTCGATCTTCGCGTCATCCCTGATCGCGAAGCGCAGGCGGGTCATGCAGTGCACGACCGACTTGACGTTCTCTTCGCCGCCGACGCCCTTGAGCACATCCGCTGCAACTCTTGAGTGATCCATGGGACCGCTCTCCTTCTCCCGCCATCGGCGGCAATTCGGTCTGGAGCCCCTGGGCCGAACCGGCAGATTTTGGGCAACAAAAAAACCTGAACTCGAACACCGCCATTTCGGCGATATGAGTTCAGGTTTTGCCCGCTTGACCGGTAACAATCCAAGGATTCCGCAGGACTTCATTGCCCTGCGGCAGTCACTCTAGCATCGGCTCCACGTCTGTGCCATAGGCAATGTGCTGCGCGAGCCGTTCGATGTGGACGGTCACGTACAGGAGCTCCTCGTCGGTCAGCTCGACCCCCGTCGCCTCCCGCACGTACCCCTTCACCTGCTCGGCGATCGCAAACGAGCGCGGGTACGTGCGCTTCGTGAAGTCGAAGAACGAAGAGTCCGTGGAGCGGAGCATGCTGCGCGACACGAGCCGCTGGAGGAGGAACTGGATGTGCAGCACGAAGCGCGCGTAGTCGTGGCTGTCGACGTCGAGGTCGACGCCGAGGCCAGCCTCGACGGTCACGACCACGTGCTGGACGCGGCGGAAGAGCAGGGCGGAGGTGCCGTCGGGCTCGTCGCGCGTCGAGTTCAGCACGTGCATCGTCAGGAACACGGCCTCCTCAGGCGGGAGCTCCCGGTCGAGGGCCGAGGAGATGACCTTCGCCATGTGCTTCGACGCCGCGAACTCCTGCGGGTGCAGCACGCGCAGCTCCGGCATCGACGTCGCCGGAATGCGGATGCCCCGATCGAGGCGTTCGAGCACGTACTGGATGTGGTCGATGACCGCGAGGGGAAGTCGCTTGCCGAGGTCGCGCCCCAGCATCCGCTCGGCCTCGTCGACCGCGCTCATGACCGCCTCGACCACGGGGTACGGCACGGCGCTCAGCAGCTGCAGGGCCTGGTCGCCCTCGCTGCCCGTCGCGAGCACAAACGTCTTCTCCACCCTCGAGGGGTCGATGAGGTCGCCCGGCTTCAACTGGAAGCCGAGACCGCGCCCCATCAGCACACGCTCCTGCCCGGCCCCATCGATCTGGATCACAACGTTGTTGTTGATGACCTTCGAGATGCCAGGAGTCGGGGAGCTGTCTGCCTTCGAGGAGCTCCTCCTGCGGGATTCGCCCATGATGGGCATTGTATTGCGCCGGGCTCGACGGGAAGCGCGGGCTGCGAGCCGGCTGGGCGCTGGATGCAGGTGGACGCACACGCATGCACGTTGACGCAGATGGATGCACGAAACCCCGGCTCCGAGCTGGGCTCGTACCGGGGCTTCATCTTGGTGTTCTCTGCAGAGCGGAGACGAGGGGATTTGAACCCCTGGTCCCCTCAAAGGGGACTCCACCTTAGCAGGGTGGTGCACTCGGCCGGACTATGCGACGTCTCCAAGACTCACCTATCGTAGCGGGTCGCGGCGCAACTTCCGAACCGAGCGCGAGATTTTGCAGGCCGAGCCCCACGGATAGGTCGATTTCACCCCGTCCTCGGCCGCAACACGGGGTGAAACCGCCCCATTCGAGCGGCTGGGCGGGGCGGGCGCGGACAGGCGGGCGGAGGCGGGCGCGGGCAGGCGAGCGGGCGGGGGCGAGCGCGGGCAGGCGGGCGGAGGCGGGGCGCTAGCCGAAGAGGGTCGTGGGGTTCGAGCAGGACTCCTGGTCGGCGGCCTGGCCCGCGAAGGTTGGCGCGGGGGTCGCGACGGGGGCGTTGGGGTCGACGGGCGGATCCGTCGCCGCATCCTCGCCGGTCGTGCCATCGCCGGCAGTCCCGTCGTCGGCGACCGCGCCTTCATCGCCCGGCGCACCCGCGACCGACAGCGGCTGATCTGCCGCCAGCAGGTCCCACATGGCCGTCGCATCCGGCTCAAGCGGAATGACCCGCGAACCGTCATAGTCAGCCGTCGGCAGCTGCACGAACGAGATCTTCGAAAGGTCGACCTTGTTGAGCGCCGAAGCCATGCCCATGAGCGTCGGGACGTCCGCGAGCGACTTCGTCATCTTCATGTTCTGCGTCGCCGCGACCCCGAGTCCGTAGAGCTTCGTCGGGTTCGCGAGCGTGCCAGCGCTCTTCACCTCGCGGATGAGGGACGAGAGGAACACCTGCTGGTTCGCGATGCGCTGCAGGTCGCTGCCGCCCACGCCGTGGCGGGTGCGGAGGAACTTCAGCGCATCCTCGCCCTGCAGCGAGTAGTTGCCCGGCTGCAGGTAGAGGCCGACGTAGTCGTCGCTGATCTCGTTCGCCACGCACACGTCGACCCCGCCGACGGCGTTCGACATCTCGATGACCCCGAGGAACTGCACCATCGCGGCGTACGGGATGTCGAGGCCGCTCATCGACTCGACGGTCTCGACGACGCAGCCCATGCCGCCCTCGCCGAGGATGCTGTTCATCGGCACCTCGTAGCGCTCCTCCATCTGCACCCCCTCGTCGTTGGTGCACGCTGGCTGGTCGACCATCGTGTCGCGAGGGATGCTGACGACGGAGGCGTGCGTGCGGTCCGCCGAGACGTGCAGCAGCATGTTCACGTCGTTGAGCACCCCGGAGGCCGCCTCGTCGCCTTCCCCGTACTCGGCACCCTGGCCCGTGCGGTCGTCGCTGCCGACGAGGAGGATGTTGAAGCCGCCCTCGATCTCGTCGAACGCGACGGGGGCTTTATCTCCGCCCGGGTCTGGCAGCAGCTGCAGGTTGCCCCGAGGTTTGCCGCCGCGATCCCGCCGATCGCGAGCAGGCTCACGAGCGCCGCGGAGAGGGCGACAAGCAGCCCCTTGCCGAGCGAGCGAGCGGCGGAGGTGACGGGCAGGCGGCCATGCTGGGCGACCCCGCCACGCGCATCCGGATGCAGGATGCCATCGTCACCGGCACGGTCGAAGCGCTGAGCGCTGCTTCCCCGTCGTCGAGAAGTCGTCACAGGTGCGGGCCTCCCCCGGAGCGTACGTCGAGTTCGTCAGCATAAGGCGCGCGAACATGGATCTCCTGACCCCGCGCAGGACGCCAGCAGACACGGGTGGTCAGGAAGCGTCGATGATCAGAACAGCGACGAGCTCGCGTTGGAGCATGACTCCTCGTCGGCCCGCTGGCCCGCCAGCGTGGGCTGCGGCACGGCACTCGTCGGCGGTGTCTCGACCGGCAGTCCCGTGGCGGGGTCGACGGGGATACCCGTTGCCGGGTCGATGGGGAAGCCGGTCGTCGGGTCGATCTCCCAGCCAGTGGCCGGGTCGATGGAGACCGTCGCGTTCGGGTCGGCCGGCGTCTCGGTGGGCTCTGGTGCGCCCGCGACCTCCAGCGACTGGTCGGTGCGCAGCAGCTCCCACATCGCGGAGGCGTCCGGTTCGAGCGGCTGCACTCGCGCCGAGTCGTAGGCGGCGGTCGGCAGCTGCACGAAGGTGATCTTGTCGAGGGGCACCTGCGAGAGCGCCATCGCCATGCTGACGAGCGTGTTCGGGTCGGTCAGCGAGCTCGACATGGTCATGTTCTGCGTGGCCGCGACGCCCAGGCCGTACAGCTTGACGGGGTTCGTGAGCGTTCCCGCGCTCTTCACCTCGCGGATGAGCGCCGACAGGAACACCTGCTGGTTCGCGATGCGGGTCAGGTCGCTGCCGTCGCCCACGCCGTGGCGGGTGCGGAGGAACTTCAGCGCATCCTCGCCCTGGAGCGTGTAGTCGCCCGGCTGCAGGTACAGACCCACGTAGTCGTCGCTGATCTCGTTCGCCACGCACACGTCGACGCCCCCGACGGCATTCGACATCTCGATGACGCCGCGGAACTTCACCATCGCCGCGTAGGGGATCTCGATGCCGCTCATCGCCTCGACCGTCGACACGACGCAGTTCATGCCGCCCTCGCCGAGGATGCTGTTCATGGGGACCTCGAAGGCCTCCTCCATGGCGACACCCTGGTCGTTGGTGCAGGCAGGCTGGTTCACGATCGTGTCGCGGGGGATGCTGACGACGGAGGCGCTCGAGCGGTCCTCCGCGATGTGCAGCAGCATGTTGACGTCGTTGAGCACGCCGTCCGCGTCGGCTTCGCCCTCGCCGAACTCCGCGCCCTGACCGGTGCGGTCGTCGCTGCCGACGAGCAGCACGTTGATGCCGCCCTCGATCTCGGCGAAGCTCGCCGGCTCCTCCGAGCCTGACGGGTCGGCGATGTCGAAGGTCGTGACCTTCGACTGCAGGTTGATCCACGCGAGCGCACCGACGAACATGACGCTGACGAGCGCGACGCAGAGGGCGATCGTCCCGGTCTTGACGACCGAGTTCGTGGGCGTCGTCACATGCTGCTTGCCGTGCCGCGCGGAGGTCACCTTCGGGACCTCCTCCTGCACGCCCTTGCCCGGAACGTAGCCGCGTCGAGCGCGGGATGGTCCGGGATGCGTCACAGGCGGTGTTCCTCACGTCAGGGTATTGGTGGCGGAGGGCGTGGGATTCGAACCCACGAGACATTGCTGCCCACTGGTT
Source organism: Pseudoclavibacter sp. VKM Ac-2867 (assembly GCF_015351275.1). Taxonomy (NCBI): domain Bacteria; kingdom Bacillati; phylum Actinomycetota; class Actinomycetes; order Micrococcales; family Microbacteriaceae; genus Pseudoclavibacter; species Pseudoclavibacter sp. VKM Ac-2867. The sequence continues at coordinate 47,253 of NZ_JADKSL010000002.1, read as the reverse complement.
TTCAAGACCAGCTCCATCGGCCGCTCGGACAGCCCTCCAGAAGCACTCAGACAACGATTCAGTATCGTTTTCGAGCTCTTCGCGTGTCCATGGTAACCGAAAGTGAAATATCTGGTTACCCGGACGATACCCGCAGACTCACGAACGCTGCCGCGAGTACTGACGCGCCGGCTTCCCTGACAGAGCCAGCAAGGACAGGATATCCAGAGCGGTGAACGCGAGGGTAGTGCTGAACCTGATTTCCTCATCCCCAGCCCACCAGCCGCCGAACTGCAGGGCGATCGACCCGGCCGCGTAGAGCAGCAGCGTGATGCGCGCCCAGTTCACGCCACGCAGCACGAGGATGCCGAGCAGCAGCGTCGAGGAGACGACGATCCCGCCAACGACCATGCTGGCGATCCAGGCCGGCTCTGCGAGGGCCGCCGCGTCCGCCCCGGAGAGCTCGGCATCCTTCAGCACCTCGCGCATGCCATCGGGCCCGATGAGCGCGAGCACGCCGAAGAAGAGCAGAGCGAGCAGGGCACGACCGAAGACGACGATCGCGCCGAACGTGATGGTGATGGGGCGCCCGTGTCTGCGCACCTCCTCGGCGACCGAGCTCTCGATGGGGTTCGAGGCGCTCATCGCCTCGAAGGCGGCGCGCTTCTCGGTCGAGCGCGCCGGGAGAGTCGAGTCGCGGGGAGCGGGCTCGCGGCGATCGGGCTCGCGGCGAGCTCCGGGAGCGCCGCTGGCCGAGGGAAGCAGCACGGGCTCGGAGACAGACAGCGGCGCATCGGAGGTGCTCGGCAGCTGCAGCACCGGCAGGTTCCCGTCGGTGCGGATCGAGTCGCCGCCTCCGTTGCGCGAGTGGTAGCCCGTCGAGAAGTCCTTGAGCACCGCGACGGACGCCCGCGGTGTGCCCTCGAGCACTGTGGCGACGATATGGTCGCGCTCGATGTCGGTGTCGGCATCGATCTTGTGCGTCACCTGCAGCGTGAAGAGCGAGAAGCCGACAGCACGGTCGAAGGTGCCGGCCGCGAGCCAGTCGACCCGGGTGCCGCCGGGCAGCAGCCAGCCGTCCGGGCACTTCCAGAAGCGCACGTGGTGCCGCTTCGCCGGGTTCCCCGCGACCTCCTGCTGGTACGCGAGGTCCTGCTGCCGGCCGAAGAGGAACAGTGGGCTGACCGGCGCCTCGTGGTAGCTGCGACGGGTGACCGTCGAGGAGATGATGCCCAGGCTCGTGCGCAGCGAGATGTCGTCAGCGCGCGTCCAGCCAGCGGCGCGCATCGCATCGTGCAGCTCGGCCTCGTGTCCGAGCAGCCCCAGGTTGATGGGGTCGCCGAGCAGGCCGTCGCTGGTCCGCGCCCTGCCGATGAAGTAGTCGGGCACGTACACGGTCGTCAGGATGCGGTGGATGCGCGGCAGGACGAGGTACGCGAGCAGGCCCCAGAAGGCGAGCAGCAGGAGGATCCCCCACCAGCCGACCTGGAACGAGTCATCGGCGACGAGCACTGCGAGCCAGATCGCGGCGAGTCCCGCGAAGACGAAGAAGAAGCCGTCGAGCGCTTGGCCGATGGCGGCGAGCGGGCGCCTCCGCGGCACGTCAACGGTCATGCCGTCGCCTAGCTGAGCCTGCTCAGTGCCACGCCGAGGCCGTCGTGCGCGAAGTCCGGCGCGAGCACCGTGCCAGCGTCGATGACCTCCTGCGGGGCGTCGCCCATGGCGATGGCCGTGCCGCCGTTCGACGCCCACTGCAGCATCTCGATGTCGTTGCGCCCGTCACCGGCGACGACGACCCGGTTCATCGGGATGCCGAGCTCGCGGCGCACCCGCTCGAGCGCCGTCCCCTTGTTGACGCCCTCCGGCGCGATGTCGAGCCACGCGGTCCACCCGACGGAGTAGCTGACCTCGTGCAGGCCGAGGCGCTCGATGACCGCCGTGAACTCCTCGATCGAATGGTCCGGGGAGATGACGACAAGTCGCGTCGCCTCAGCGTTGAGGAGCCCTTCGAACGGGACCTCCTCGCCGCGCGCCTCGAAGCTCCCATCGGGGAAGTGCCCGCTGTACTTGAACACACCCTGCGGGTCCTCGACCGCGAACATCGCGTTCTCCAGTGCTCCCCGCAGGCTGACGAGCACTTCGGTGGGGTCGAACGTCTCGATCCAGCGAGTCGCGTACCCGCCCTGCGCGACCGCGTCGCGCTCGAGCGTCATGGCACCGTTCGCGGACACATGGAACTGCGAGTCGAGGCCGAGCCGCTCGGCGATGGGTCGCGTGTCAGCCCAGCTGCGGCCGGTGGCGAGCATCACCTCGTGCCCCGCGGCCTGCAGCCGCCGAACCTGCTCGAACGTCGCGTCCGGGATCGCACCGTCGATGCCGAGGATCGTGCCATCGATGTCGAGCGCGACGAGCATCCGCTCGCCCGCAGCGCCCTGCTGTGGCAGGTTCACCGCGCTCACTTGACTGGCTCCATGACCTCGAGGCCGCCGAGGTAGGGACGCAGCGGCTCGGGGATGGCCACAGACCCGTCGGCGCGCTGGTGCGTCTCGAGCAGCGCCACGAGCCAGCGCGTCGTCGCGAGCGTGCCGTTGAGGGTCGCAGCCGGCGCGGTCTTGCCCGACTCGGTGCGGTACCTCGTCGACAGGCGGCGGGCCTGGTACGTCGTGCAGTTCGAGGTCGAGGTGAGCTCGCGGTACGCGTCCTGGGTCGGAACCCACGCCTCGACGTCGAACTTGCGAGCCGCCGAGGAGCCGAGGTCGCCAGCGGCGGTGTCGATGACGCGGTAGTTCAGGCCGAGCGACTGCAGCACCTCCTCCTGCCAGCCGAGGAGCCGCTCGTGCTCCGCCTCTGCGTCCTCCGGCTTCGCGTAGACGAACATCTCGAGCTTGTTGAACTGGTGCACGCGGATGATGCCGCGCGTGTCCTTGCCGTGCGAACCGGCCTCGCGGCGGTAGCAGGTCGACCAGCCGGCGTAGCGCATCGGCGCCGCCTCGATGTCGATGATCTCGTCGGAGTGGTAGCCCGCGAGCGCCACCTCGCTTGTGCCCGTCAGGTAGAGGTCGTCGTCCTGCAGGTGGTACACCTCGTCGGCGTGCTCGCCGAGGAAGCCCGTGCCGCGCATGATCTCCGGCTTCACGAGCGTCGGCGTCGTGAGCATCACGAAGCCGTTGCGGATCGCGACATCGAGCGCATACGTCATGAGGGCCAGCTCGAGGCGGGCGCCGATGCCGCGCAGGAAGTAGAACCGCGCACCGGAGACCTTCGCCCCGCGCTGCATGTCGATCGCCCCGAGCAGCTCCCCCAGCTCGAGGTGATCGCGCGGCTCGAAGTCGAACGCCGGGCGCTCGCCCACTGTCTTGAGGACCTCGAAGTTCTCCTCGCCCCCCGCCGGCACGCCCTCGATGACGAGGTTCTGGATGCGCCCGATGGCCGCATCCGCAGCCGCGCTCGCCTCGTTCGCAGCCTGACTCGCCGCCTTGACGCTCACCGCCAGATCCTTCACCGAGGCGAGGATCGCCGGCCTCTCCTCTTTGCTGGCCTTCGCGACCAGCTTGGAGGCGGCGTTCTGCTCCGCGCGCAGCCGCTCGAACTCGGAGATCGCGGACCTGCGAGCAGCGTCAGCCTCGAGCGCCGCATCGACCGTCGAGGGGTCGTTGCCGCGCGAGACCTGAGAGCGCTTGAGGAGGTCGGGCTGGTCACGGAGAAGCTGGGCGTCGATCACGGTCCAAGCCTAGTCGTCGAGGGTGCCGCGAGCGGAGGAGCGCGTTCGCCGCAGACGCACACCGCCACTGACTTAGGCTCACTGCATGCCGCACACCGCCCGACAGGGTTCAGACAAGCTCGCCGCCATCGTCGTCAACCCAGTGAAGGTCGATACAGAGGCGCTTCGCGCGGCCGCTGCAGAGAGCGCGGAACGGTACGACTGGCCGGAGCCGCTGTGGTTCGAGACGACCGCGGATGACCCAGGAGCCGGGCAGACGAAGGAGGCCATCGAAGCTGGCGCGACGATGGTCATCGCCGCCGGGGGCGATGGAACCGTTCGGCTCGTCGCCGAGACGCTCGCGGGCACCGACGTCGCACTCGGCGTGGTCCCGGGCGGAACCGGCAACCTCCTCGCGCGCAACATCGGCATCGAGGTCGCGGGAGGCGTGACCGACACGGTGTCCGAGATGGTGCAGAACGCATCCACCCTCCTGCCCGGCGCGAAGCCCTCCACGCTCCCCATGACGACGCTCGCCCGCGCCGTCGAGGTCGCCTTCGGCGGTGTGGATGCGCGCATCGACGTCGGCTGGGCCGCCGTCGAACGCGAAGACAAGACCCGCGAGCGCATGGCCTTCACCGTCATGGGCGGCGTCGGCGTCGACGCCGGGATGATCGCGAACACCTCGGAGGACCTCAAGAAGAAGGTCGGCTGGGTCGCGTACCTCGGCGGCATCGCCCGATCCGTCGCCAACGGACCGAACTTCCACCTGCGCCTCCGCGTCGACGGCAAGACGCATGCGCGCTCGCTTCGGGCGGCCACCGTCATGGTCGGCAACTGCGGGCTCATGCCGGGCGGACTCCACCTGCTGCCCGACGCCGAGATCGACGATGGCAGGCTCGACCTCGCCATCATGCGGCCCAACGGCCTGATCGGCTGGCTGCAGATCTACGGTCGCCTCGTCGTGCAGTCCGGCATCATGCGGCGCACCGATGTCGGCAGGCGCATCCTCCTCGAAGGCCGCAAGCACGTGCGTGCCCTCACCTACGCGCAGGTCGAGGAGGTCACCTTCCGACTCGACTCCGGCCCGGAGGAGTTCGAGGTCGACGGAGATGCGGCAGGGCAGATCACCGCCGCTCGCATCTGGATCGAGCCAGCAAGCCTCACGGTGCGCACCCCGAAGCCCATGCCCGAGAACGAGGGGCTCCGCACACTCGCGCGTCGCCTTGGCATCACCGGCCCGGAGAACAGCCCGAGCCGCCCCTCGCTCTAGGAGCCGACACGCCCGGACCCCGCATTGATGGGCGTCAACTGCGCGTATCCCAGCTCACTTGTGCCACAGAACGGCCCGTTTCGCTTGACCATGGCCCGTTCGAGGCAGAGAATGCTACTTATAACTCTGTAGACTCATGAGTAGCGGCATTCCATCATTTGGGGCATGGTCGGTGAACTCCAGCGAAGCGTGGGCAAGAACATCCGTCGAATCCGCCTCTCGCGCGGTATCAGCCAAGAGGCGCTCGGCGATGTCGTGGGGCTGCACCGCACCTACATCGGATCTGTCGAGCGCGGCGAGCGCAACATCACGCTGCAGACGCTCGAGGGCATGGCGGAACTCCTCGGCGTGCCACCGATGGAGCTCCTCGCCGACGCAGCCGACGCCGGGCCGACAGCAACGCCGGTCGCCTAGCTCCGCACCTCAGGCCCCAGGCTCCGCGCCTCAGGCCCCGAACTGGCGGCCGACCGGACCCTGCTGCCGCGGGGCGAAGAGAACAGATCTGTGCCGGGTCTGCTCGACGCCCATCCGCTGACTCGCGAACACCTGGAGCGATCGATGAAGCACCCCACCGGCATGAGCCCTTGCCCCACCTGGTGCGTCTCACTGCACCTCGACGGCGAGACGCTGCACTACGGCGAGAGCGCCGCCATCGAGCTCCTGCAGCGACCGACCTCCGCCGAGCTGCGCTTCCGCCCCGAGGTGCCAGCCACCCCGACGACGCTCGAGCTGGTCACGCACCGGGAGGCAGGCGAATCGGAGACCTGGGTGGCCGTCCTGCGCGACGGGGCAGCAATCCTCGACCTCACCGCAGCCAGCGCCGCACGGCTCGGCAGCACCCTGCAGTCGCTCGCCGGGGACACCAGCGCCTAATTCGAGTCGACGCCGCCGTCGCTCCCCGAAGCGTCTTCGGAATCCTCGTCCTCGGCGTGCCCGCGCCGACGCATCCAGACGACGAAAGTGATGAGCAGCACGACGATGAGCGCCGAGAGGACTGAGATCGTGACGATGGCCGCCTGAGGAACAGACTGCTCAGTCGCCGTCTGAGCTGCCGCTATCTCGGTGGCATGCGCCGCCGCTGGCTCCCAGGAGACGAGCACGGCGGCGAGGGCTGCTGCGACGAGCAAGCACGCGGTCCGCAGCAGATGCCTCGGACGCAGAGTGGTGGGCGACATGGCTGTCTCTCCTCCAGACACGAGAATGCACGCGATCCCAGGCCGGGGCGGGCACCCAAGTCTCTCAGAGGCGTTCGCTCCGGACCTGGACCTGGACCTTGCGGCGCGGGGCCCGGCGCCCGGGCGGGCGCGAAACGTCGGTGGTCGCCTCTACGGTGTCAGGACAGACCGAGTACGCCACACGCGACGACTCTCCCGGCTGTGCCGGACCGGGAGCGAGATCGTCGCACGCAAGCAGGGAGACCCCACGCATGAGCACGACATCCGGCACGCAGCCATGCCCAGAGTGGTGCGTCGCATTGCACCTCGACGCCGACGAGACCCTGCACTACAGCCTCAGCCGCGAGGTGTCGGTCGTGTCGCGAAGGCCGCCCCGCGAATCCCCCGACGAGCGACAGCACGCCTTCGCGGTCGACACGCTTGTGCTCGTGCAGCATCAGGAAGCCAACGAGCGCGTCCCGTGGCTCGCGCTCCTCCTCCACGACGGGCCTGTCCTCGACATCACCGTCGACAGCGCACGACGCCTGGCGGCGAGCCTGCTCGAGAGCTGCGGCCCCGAACCCGGCTCGTGCTAGCCGCGCAGAGAGTGCAGCCAGTCGACCGCTTCCCCGAAGTGCTCGTCGCCCCACTTGGGGTCGACGACGACCGGCTTCCGGTCGGCACGCGGATACGAGCCGAGGAAGATGACGTGCGGACTGAACCGGCGGAGCCCGAGCAGCGCATCCGCGACCCTCGCGTCGTCGATGTGGCCATCCAGGTCGAGCACGAAGCGATAGGAGCCGATGCGGTCGGGCAGCGGACGCGAGGTGATCATCGACAGGTTCACGCCGCGAGTCGCGAACTGCTCGAGCATGACCATGAGCGATCCCGGGAACTCCTCAGGCAGCTCGACGATGAGGCTCGTCTTGTCGGCGCCCGTCCTGGCCGGCAGCTCGCGGCTCAGACTCACGAGCGCGAAGCGCGTGCGCGCCATCTTGTTGTCCTGGATGTTCTCCGACAGCACCGAGACGTCGAAGCGGTCCTCGACTCCCCGCGGCGCGATAGCGGCGTCGATGTCGCCACGCTCATCGAAGAGCGCATTGACGCTGGCGATGTTCGAGTTCGCGGCGACGTGCTCGTGGCCCGGGACGTGGGCGTGCAGCCACCTGCGGCACTGCCCGTACGCCACTGGGTGCGCCGAGACCGTGCGGACATCCTCGAGACGGGTTCCAGGGCGCACCACGAGACTGAAGGAGATGGAGACCTCGTACTCCCCCGCGATCCGGAGCCCCGGAATCGTGGCGAGCGCATCCTGCGACGCCGTGACCCCACCCTCGATGCTGTTCTCGATCGCGATCATCGCCGCGACGCTGCGACCCGTCGTCACGTCGGCGAGCGCCTCGCCGACGTTGCTCACCGGCCGCCAGTTCTGCCCCCGGGCCGCCTCGACCTGGCCGAGCGCAGCCTCCGTGAAGGTGCCCGCCGGCCCGAGGTAGGAGTACGTCTCTCGCTCATCTGGCACGGCACTGGCTTCGGTCATGGAGATCAGCCTATGCCGATGCTCGACTTCCTCCCCACGAGACACCTCGCGGTGCCAGACTGTGGACATGCACGATCGCGCTGGCAGCCTCGCCCTTGAATCTGACCTCATCGATCTCGACGCACTCATCGCTGCGTACGCCGAGAAGATCCCCGACCCCGCCGTCTCGACGCAACGCGTCGCGTTCGGCACGAGCGGCCACCGCGGCTCGAGCCTCACCTCGTCCTTCAACGAGACCCACATCCTCGCCATCACGCAGGCCATCGTCGAGTACCGCGAGGCGCAGGGCATCACGGGCCCGCTCTTCATCGGCCGCGACACGCACGGGCTCAGCGAGCCGGCCGAGCGCAGCGCCCTCGAGGTGCTCGTCGGCAACGGCGTCACCGTGCTCGCCGACCTCGACGACGAATGGGTGCCGACCCCGGCGCTGTCCCACGCGATCATCCGCTACAACGCGGACCCTGCCAACACCGAGCAGGCCGACGGCATCGTCGTCACCCCGAGCCACAACCCTCCCCAGGACGGCGGCTTCAAGTACAACCCCCCGCACGGCGGGCCGGCAGACAGCGACGCGACCGGCTGGATCGCGAACCGAGCGAACGAGCTCATCGAAGCGGGCCTCGACGGCGTGAAGCGCGGCACTCCCGACACGAGCAACGTGGGCCGCCACGACTTCAAGGGCGACTATGTGCGCGACCTGAAGAACATCATCGACGTCGACGCCATCAAGCGCGAGGGCGTGCGCATCGGCGCAGACCCCCTCGGCGGCGCCAGCGTGCGCTACTGGCAGGCCATCGCAGACGAATACGACCTCGACCTCACCGTCGTGAACCCGGACGTGGACGCGCGCTGGCCGTTCATGACGCTCGACTGGGACGGCAAGATCCGCATGGACCCGTCGTCGCAGTCCGCGATGGCCTCCGTGCTCGCGCGCCGCCACGACTACGACATCCTGACCGGGAACGACGCCGACGCGGACCGCCACGGCATCGTCACCCCGGACGCGGGCCTCATGAACCCCAACCACTACCTGGCCGTGGCCATCGACTACCTGTGCGCGCACCGACCCGAATGGTCGGTGACGGCAGGCATCGGCAAGACGCTCGTGTCGAGCACCATGATCGACTTCGTCGCCGCCTCGCTCGGCCGCACGCTCGTCGAGGTGCCCGTCGGGTTCAAGTGGTTCGTGCCCGGCCTCATCGACGGCTCCATCGTGTTCGGCGGCGAGGAGTCCGCAGGGGCCTCGTTCCTCCGCAAGGACGGCACCGTCTGGACCACCGACAAGGACGGCATCCTGCTCGCTCTCCTGGCGGCAGAGATCATCGCCGTCACCGGGAAGACCCCGTCGCAGCGCTACGAGGAGCTCGTCGCGGAGTTCGGCCGACCCGCCTACGAGCGCGTCGACGCCCCGGCCACGCCGGCGCAGAAGGCCGTGCTCGGCAAGCTCGACGGCGACGCGATCTCCGCGGTGGAGGTCGCCGGCGACCCCATCACGGCCCGCCTCAGCCACGCCCCCGGCAACGGTGCGGCGATCGGCGGGGTGAAGGTCACGACCGCAAATGCGTGGTTCGCGGCCCGCCCATCCGGTACCGAGGACGTGTACAAGATCTACGCAGAATCGTTCAAGGGGCCAGAGCACCTGAAGCTCGTGCAGGCAGAGGCCAAGGCGATCGTCGACGCGGCTCTGGGCTCCTAGCAGCACGTCCCCGCCACGAGGAACGCTGCCTGCGTCTCGCACCCCCGGTCAAGCTCGGGAGGTGGGAGACGCAGGCAGCGTTCCTCGTTGTGCCGGGTGGGGCGCTACTGGCCTGCGGCGGGGGTCGGGTTGGTCGCGCTGAGGCGTCCGGCCTGACCGACTCCAGCCGAGTACTCGACGCTGACGATGTCGCCCGATGCGTTGAAGCAGGTCACGCCGGTCTCGAACGTGATCTCGCACACGAACTCGCCGAGCACCACGGGTGAGTTGTAAGGCTGCACGACGGCACCCTCGGTCGGGATGTCCGCCGTGAGGCAGGGGAACGTGTAGCCGTTCGAGTCGAGACCGACCACGACGCCGGTCGCTCCTGCTTGGCAGGCCTGCTCCGGAATCGGGAAGTCCACCGTGTACTGCTGGCAGGTGACGCCCGTCTCCGGGGTGATCTGGCAGCGGATGTTGCCGGTCTCGCTTGTGAACGTGACCGGGGCGAAGTTGGTGTCGGCAACCGCGGCGGGGCCGGCGGGTGTCGTCGGGTCCTCGGTCGCTGGCTGTTCCGCAGCAGTCTCGCTCGCAGTCGGATCGCCGCCCGCCACCGGGTCGTCACGGTTCGCGCCGACGACGTTTCCGATCATGATGGCAGACAGGATCAGCAGGATCGAGCCGACCACCGAGAGCGCGATGACGCCGAGACGGCGACGGTTGCGGTTGTCGAGGCCGCGGACCGCCGCGCCCATGCGACCGCCGCCACCCCCATTGCCGCCGCCGAGGGCCGCGCCGACTCGGTCGAACGGGTTGCGCTCGGAGGGCTCGAGGTCGGGTCCATCGCCGACCGGTCCAGCGGAGGCGGGCGAGGTCGGCGGGGCTCCCGCGGGTGCGGCAGACGCCTTGGCGGCCCGAGCTGGCCGGCGAGGCGCGCGCGGTCCAGCGGATGCCGGTGTCGACGGCTGCTCGCTCCCGTCATCCTCATCGAACCAGCTCGAGAGGAGTTCCTTGGCCGGGTCCTGCTCGCGCTGGCCGTCGTCGGACCGCGGCGGTCGGGCCATGTCCTGCGAGGCGGGCGCTGATGCAGCTCCGGCGGCGCCGGCTGCTCCGGCGACACCCGCAGCAGCAGCGCCGGCGGCCCGCCGATCGCGGTCGTCAGCAGGAGCCTGCTCGAACCCCGGGTTCGCGCCCTGTCGCGGCAGCGCGCGAGTCGCCGGTTCGGCGTCTGGCTCGTTCCCGGCCACAGATGGCTGAGGGGCCTGGGGTGGCCGCGGGGCCGATGGCGCTGGCGGGGTCTGCGCGGCTGGCGCGCCGAAGAGATCAGCCGCATCCTGGCGCTCAGACTCTTGGGCCCCTCCGAAGCTCTCCCGGGTTCGCGAGGGCAGCGGCACGATGCCGGTCTGCTCGAAGTCGCGAGAGACGATGGGACGATCCGAGTCGTCGAGGACGCTGCCGTCGCTGCGTTCTCCGGCGAGGAGCTCGTCGAAGGCGCTGCTCGCGGCAGGCGCCGCACGCGGCGGCTCCCCAGGCACGACTGCCGGTCCGCTCGGGAAGACAGGGGCTGCGGATGCACCCCGGAAGGGGTCCCCGGTCGCCGGCATCGGCGGTGGAGAGGGGACGACTCTCGGCGAGGGAGCAGCCGGCGGGTCGGCGCGGAAGGACGGGATCTTGGGGCTGCTCACGGGAGCCTGCGGCGCAGCAGTCGTGGCCTCGCTCGGCTCCGCGTTCGCGGCTGCTGCCGGCGTGGAGTCGTCGGCACGCTCCGGTGGGCGTCCGAACTGCGGCGCCGCGCTTGTCGGCACCGAGGGAGCGGGCTCTGCAGGGGCTGCGGGCTCGGCCGGCGCGGCAGGCGCCGAGGCCACGGGAGCCGGATCGCCAGTGCCCTCGAGGTCGGAGAACCAGCTCGGGACTCGACCTCGGGACTCGTCGTCACTGCCAGAGGCAGCTCCGGTCGGGCCGGCGGCGCGTGTCGGCGTGCTCATAGGAAGCACGTCGAACTCCGTGGTCGGCGGCTCGAATGCGAACGCGTCGCGAACCGGACCCGTGGCGCCCGGCGCCGCGGGAGCATCCGCTGCGGCCGGCGTCGAAGCGGGCGTCGACTCCTCGACGGGGAGCTCGACCGCTGCGGGAACGGCTGGCTTCCGCGGAGCCGCGGGGGTCGGCGGGGTCGGAGGAACGATAGGCTCCGCCGCTACCGGGTTCGGGGCAACGATGTCCCGTTCACCCGTCGCACGCAGGTCAGGGTTGAACCGGCGGCGCGAGCGGAGGTACGACTGCGGCTCTGGGGCAGCCGACTCGGCGTCGTCAGCCTCGTCGTCGTCAGCCTCCGGTGCACTCGGCGACGCGGCCTTCGGCCGGTACCGTGCGAAGAAGTCATCGCCGTCGCTCGGCGGTGGGGTCGCCTGCTGCGCTTCCTCGCGAGCACGACCCACCACCTCGGAGGGCGGAGCGGGCGCGGAGGCGTTCCAGCGGAACCCGCCAGCACCGATATCCGCGGGACGGCGAGGCGCCGCGTTGCTGCCTTCGCCCTCAGTGGCGCGAGGACGCGCGACCGTCAGCTTGGTACCGCACTCGGCGCAGAATCTCTGTCCGACCTGCGCTTCGGCACCACACGTGGGGCACGTTGCCATCTCGACCTCCTGGTCTTGGAGTGCTTCTGCTTTCAAAGCTCTGGCAGAACTCTACCGAGCATCGTCTTCTCAGTAGCCCGGTGCCGCGGGAGCGGCAAGGAATTCCTCGTACGTCGTCGCGCCTGCCGCCTGCATAGCGGCCGATGTCTCTGTGCCCACGTAGCGGTAGTGCCAGGGCTCGAACTCGTATCCGGTGGTCGCCGTGGCGCCGTCGGGGAAGCGCAGGATGAACCCGAACCGGTGCGCGTTGGCGGCCAGCCACTGCCCCCCGGCGGTCGTCGAGAAGCACTGCTCGAGAACGCACCCCTCGCCCTGTGAGGAGATGTCGGCGGCGAGCCCTGTCTGGTGCTCGCTGTAGCCGGGTCGGGCCGAGGTGAGGTCGGCGGCCTCCTGCCCCAGCTCAGCGACGTAGCCGTTGTACAGCTCCGTCTGCAGCCCGTAGTCGCGGTACCCGCTGGTCATGTCGAGGGTGAGGCCGGCTTCGGCGCTGGCCGCCGCGAACATGGTCTGCACTGCGGTTGCCGCTTCCGAGCGGAGCGAGTGGCCGTTGGCGGAGGGGACGCCGATGTCGGACATCGCGACGAGGTCACCCGGCGCATAATCGGCCGGTGCGAGCGGGGTCTGCTTGTTGACGAGCACCGTGATGCTGTTGGGGTCCGTGATGTTCAGGGCCGTCGCAGGGGGCTGCGTCTCCGTCGGGGTGGGGTCTGCCGTCGGGGTGGACTCCGGTGTCGGTGTCGGTGTCGCCGAAGCAGAAGGGGTCGTAGGCGGCGTCGTGGACGCGATCGTCGGCACGTTCGCATCCCCGTTCGATGCCGCGGTGACGGCCCAGTAGACGAAGCCACCGCCGAGCAGGACGACCACGGCGAGCGCTGCCGCAGCGATCTTCCTGTTGCGGCGAACCCGCGCGGAGACTCCCCGCTTGGTGCGCTCCGTTCGCTCAGCGCGCTCCGCACGACGCCCCTGGTCGTCGGGTGCTTGGCCCTGCTGCTCCTCAGTCACCGGTCAACCCTCGCACAGCCTTGCGCACGCACCCCAGGGGCTGGCCGAGTGGCGCGGATACAAGGGACGGCCTCGCCGCGACCGGCGCACGGGTCGGACACAGCCGACATCGAGGTGGCTGTTCGCGGCACGGCGTAGCCTCTGGCCATGTCAAACACCGTCCAGCACCAGCAGGATCGCTCGCGCTTCGCCCTCAACGACGGCGACGGCAACGAACTCGGCTATCTGAGCTACGTCACGACGGCCGACGCGATCGTCATCGACCACACCGTCGTCGACCCCGCCTACCAGGGGCAGGGTCTCGCCGCCGTCCTGACGGATGCGGCGCTCACGACGCTCGGCGAGCAGTCGGCCCTCACGATCGTGCCGCAGTGCCCGTACGTCGCCTCGTTCATCCGCAAGAACCCCCAGTTCCAGGCCCTCACCACTCGCTGATTTCGGCGCGTCGTAGCCGCACGCGCATCCTGTCCGCACGCGCCGCCCGCCGCACCCTGTCCTCATCTGCTCTGCCCTGCCCTGCCCTGCTCTGCCCTGCCCTGCCCCGCTCTGCTCTGCTCTGCCCTGCTCTGCCCTGCTCTGCTCTGCTCTGCAAAAGTCAGCCAGACGCACCCTCCTGCCTCGGCCAACCTGCATCTGGCTCACTCTTCCCCGTCACCCCGTAACCCCGTCACCCCGCACGCCGCCTGCCGCCCGCCGACCGCCGCCCGCGCACACGGCAGCGCCCACGCCCGCTCCGGCCCAGCCCGCGCTCGCCACGCCCGCTCCTCTGCTCTGCCCTGCCCTGCCCCGCCCTGCAAAAGTCAGCCAGACGCACCCTCCTGCCCCAGCCAACCTGCATCTGGCTCACTCTTCCCCGTCACCCCGCACGCCGCCTGTCGCCCGCGCACACGGCAGCGCCCCGCACCCACGCCCGCTCCGGCCCCGCCCGCGCTTGCCGCAGCCACTGCCCTGCCCCGCTCAGCTCAGCTCAGCTCTGCTCTGCTCTGCTCTGCTCTGCTCTGCAAAAGTCAGCCAGATGCATCCTCCTGCCCCGGCCAACCTGCATCTGGCTCACTCTTCCCCGTCACCCCGCACGCCGCCTGCGCACACGGCAGCTCCCCGCACCCACGCCCGCTCCTGCCCGCTCCTGCCCAGCCCGCGCTTGCCGCAGCCACTGCGCTGTTCTGCCCTGCCCTGCCTTGCCTTGCCTTGCCCAGCTCAGCTCAGCTCAGCTCAGGTCAGGTCAGGTCAGGTCAGGTCAGGTCAGGTCAGCTCTGTAGAAGTCAGCCAGATGCATCCTCCTGCCCCAGCCAACCTGCATCTGGCTCACTTCTTCAGATGGCAGAGCAGAGCAGAGCAGGGCAGGGCAGAGGAGGGCAGAGGAGGGCAGGGCAGAGGAGGGGGTCAGAGGGACTCGGGGAGGTTCGCGAGCTGCACGACCGCGGGCGCCTCGCCGCGGCGTAGGTACTTGCCGCGCCCTGGGGGCATCCGCTCGGCGTAGACGCGAGGCGCGATCTGGCCCTCGCTGCGGTCGCCGGAGAGCAGCAGCAGCGCCCCGCCCGTGTCGCGCGTGCTCTGCAGGAACGGCGCGTACATGGCCCTCGTCGAGCCGGCAACGGGCCTCGTCACGACGATGTGGATGCCAAGGTCTCGCGCTGCGGGCAGGTGCGGCACGAGCGCGCCGAGCGGGTCCGTGCCACCCGCCGCGACGATGTCGTAGTCGTCGACGAGCAGCACGACCCTCGGCGTCTTGCGCAGCTGCTCGGCGGTGCGTCCGGGACGCTCGGCGAGCTCGCTCGCGATGGAAGCGGCGAGCCCGCTGGCCTGGGCGGCCGACCTGGCGTGCGCCGCGAGGTACTCCTCGGGGATGACGCTCGGCACCTTGCCCCGCGGGTCGACGACCGCGATGGCGAGCTCGTCCGGCGTGAACCGCTCGACGAGCCCCTTCGCGATGACGCGCAGCGCCGTCGACTTCCCGCTCTTCGCGTCCCCCAGCACAACAAGGTGCTGGTCGGAATCGAGGAAGTCCCAGAGGGCGGTATCCATCGTGTCCTGTCGGAGCCCCAGGGGCACGGCCGTCGGCTCGTCGGCGGCGTCCGGGAGCGTCGATGGGTCGATGGTGTTCGGCAGGAGGCGGATGGGGGCCGCCGCGGGCCCGCTCCAGGACTCCGCGGCGCGCGCCGCGAGCTCCTCGAGGGCCTCGCCGATCTGATCCGGGTCGACCGCTTCGAGCGCCGGGAGGGCGAACTGGGCGAGCGTCTTCGCGTCGGTGAGGGCGCGTCCACGGGAGTCGGCTGGCACGGACTTCGCGAGCTTCCGGTCGATGGCGGAGTCGGCCGGGTCGTTGAGACGCAGCTCGATGCGCGTGCCGAAGAGGGACTGGTGGGCCATGCGCAGCTCGCTCCAGCGACCGAGCGTCACGACGAGGTGGATGCCGTAGCTGGAGGCCTGCAGCATGAGCTTCGTGAAGGGGCCGTCGAGGTGTTCAAAGTCCTGCCGAAGCGCGCCGTATCCGTCGACGAGCAGCACGATGTCGGCGGTCGGGAGCTCCGGCAGCTTCCCGGCGGCGTGCATGGCCCGCAGCTGCGCCGTGCTGTCGATGCTGTGGCGTTTGAAGAGCTCCTCGCGCATGCGGAGCATGGCGGTGAGCTCCTCGACGAGGCGCACGAGGCGCGAGTCATCGCCCCGAGCGGCGACGCCGCCGACGTGCGGGAACGCTTCGAGCCTGCGGAGCCCACCACCCGTGAGGTCCATGCCGTAGATGCCGACGGCCCCAGGCGACCCGCTCAGCGCGAGGGACGCGGCGATCGTGCGAAGCCCGGTGCTGCGCCCCGATTGCGGCCCGCCGATGATGGCGATGTGCCCGCCGGACTTGGTGAGGTCGAGCACCCAGGGTTCCTGGCGCTGGTTCGCGGGCTCGTCCTCGACGCCGACGACGATGCGCAGCGGATGCCCGTCGCTCGGGTTGGCCAGGGAGGCCGTGCCGGCGGTCATCGACTCGGCGGCGGGCCCAGCCCCGGCGGCGAAGGCCTCGCCAAGCGAGATGCGCTCGGCGAGCGGCGGCAGCCACACCGGCCTCACCTTCTGCGGTCGGTCGAGCTGCGCGACGAGGTCGTCGATGAGGGTGCGTCTCGTCTCCGGTGCACGCAGCACGAGCGGCGCATCCGGGTCTCCCCCGCTCTCGATGCCGTTGTAGGCGGGGACCTCGACGATGCGCGGATGCTCGTCGTCGGAGGCAGGGCGCGCCTCGGCGAGCTCATCGACCGGCCCGGACACGTAGCCGGCATGGAAGCGCTGGTAGACGCTCGTGTCGACCTTCAGGTAGCCGTAGCCGGGGATGGGCGGCAGGTGGAACGCGTCGTTGGAGCCGAGGACCACCTGGGACTCCGCCTCGCTGAAGGTGCGCAGTCCGAGTCGGTAGGAGAGGTAGGTGTCGAGTCCCCGCAGCTTCCCGCCCTCGATGCGCTGGCTCGAGAGGAGCAGGTGGACGCCGATGGAGCGGCCGATGCGGCCGATCTGCAGGAAGAGGTCGATGAAGTCGGGTTCGGCGGTGAGGAGCTCGCCGAACTCGTCGATGACGACGAACAGGTGCGGCATGGGCGCCAGCTCGGGGCGGGTGCGGCGCAGCTCGCGGTAGTGGGAGATCGAGGGCGATGAGTCGGCGCTCTTGAGGAGCTGCTGGCGGCGCACGACCTCACCCTGCAGGGAGGCCTTGGCGCGGACCGTGAGCTGCGGGTCGTCTGCGAGGTTGTCGATGAGGCCGGCCAGGTGCGGCAGGCCTTCGAACGGGGCGAAGGCGGCACCGCCCTTGTAGTCGACGAGGATCATCGCGAGGTCCTCCGGCGGGTGGGAGACGGCGAGCGACAGGATGAGGGTGCGCAGCATCTCGGACTTGCCGGACCCGGTGGCACCGATGCAGATGCCGTGCGGGCCCATGCCCTGCTGCGCGCTCTCCTTGAGGTCGAGGTGCACGGGTCGCCCTTGATCGTTGACGCCGAACGCGACGCGGAGGAACTCCGCTGGCTGCCGTGGCGCCCAGACGCGGTCGAGGGAGACGGGCCTGTCGAGGGGCACGCCCAGGATCTCGGCGATGTCTGCGGCTGGGCCCTCGTCGTCGCGAGCGCCTGCTGCCGCGAAGGTGCGTTTCGCGGCGAGGGTCCTTGCGAGGCCGTCGAAGGCGGTCGCGGTGAGCTCGTCGGCGTCGAACTGCACCGTGCGCTGTCCGCTCCCGCCGGCATCGTGGGTGAGGCGCGCGGGCCCGTCCGCGTCGAGCTCGATGCGGACGTCGACGTCGTCGGGCTCGTCGAGGCGATCGTCGATGAGGTGGATGACGGTGACGCCGATCTCGCTCGGCGTGTAGCTGCGGTCGGGCAGCTGCAGCGGGCGGGCGGGCTCGCCGTGGCGGTCGTCGATGACGACGAGGCTGGTCAGCGCGGTGGCCTTGCCACCTCGGCGCCTCGCGGCGGCCGCCGTCTGCGTGCGGTCGAGGAGCTCGCTGCCGAGCACTGCGGCGAGCTGCCGCAACTCGGGGGCGACGCGTCGCGCGGGCACGGGCCCGTCGAAGAGCCGAGGGTTCTGCGCGTGCGGCAGCAGGTCGAAGCCCCGCCAGTCGTCGCCGCGATCTGGGGCGAAGGCGGCCGCGAGCTGCACGTCGTCGGGCAGCTGGTGGCTTGCGAGCTGGGCGACGACGCCCCGCGCGAGGGGCACGGTCCGCTCCCGCGGGCCGATGACGGCGACGACGGATGCGCCCCGCAGGTCCGCGATGGCGGGCATGCCGGGGATCTCGCTGTGCGTCTCGGCGAGCAGCTGCGCTTCGCGGAGCAGGATGGGGTCGGCGGGTTCGGTGGGTGAATCCTCGGCGGCGACCGCGAGCTGGAACCACGGCACTGTCGCTGTTCCCACGCGCGCCTGCAGGTGGTCGGCGTCGCCTCTTCGGCGGTCCCAGAGGCGCGCGGGGTCGTGAACGAGGGAAGCGAGCCCGCTGCGGTCGGGGTGCACGAGCCTCGCGGCCCGCACCGCATCCGTCGCCTCGTCGCGCAGCTCGCTGCGCTGCCGTTCGAGGTAGTCGAGGTAGCGCTTGCGGCGGATGCGGAGCGCGCGCCCGGCGCGGCCCCGCGCGGAGACGGCGAAGCCGACCCCCGAGACGATCGCGACGACGAACACGATGCCCGCGATGAAGAGGAACAGCGGCTGCCCGTTGCGCATGACGACCATCATCGTCACGGAGGTGAGGGCGCCGACGACCGGCAGGAGGAACTGGAACGGCGTCGCGCTCGCCTCGTCGCTGAGCGTCGGGGGCGAAGCGAGCTGTCTCGCCTCGGGCCTGGGCGCGGGGAAGACGGTGCGCGTGGGGCGGTGGGCGTCGCGGATGCTCACGGTCGCGCTCCTGGTCGGTCGGCGTGGGGTGCTGGCGGGAACACCTGGGCGTGTGCGGGGGCGTGCGGGGGCGCCGACGGGGAAGCCTGAGTCGCATGAGGCGGAGCCTGAGGCGAGGCTTGGGTCGGGGCTTGAGGCGGGGCCGGGACGCGAGGTGGAGCCTGGGGCGAGACCCGAGGTGGAGCCTGGGGCGAGACCCGAGGTGGAGCCTGGGGCGAGACCCGAGGTGGAGCCTGGGGCGAGACCCGCGGCGAGGTCGGGGCCTGGTGCCGCGCCGAGGCCGCGGCCGGCGCCAGCTCAGGGGCGGACGCTGACCCGGGAGCGGGAACAGGCGTGGTAACAGGAGCGAACATGGCCGTTGGAGCAGGCACAGGAGCCGGCACAGGCACAGGCGGCGCGGAGATGCCCGCGGCGGCGTCGATGACCCTGGCGCCGAGGCGCAGCATCCGCACGCCGTCGAGACCGCGCGCCGCTCCTGCTCCCAGCGCCCGGTCGTGCCGAATGAGCACCGCGGGGAACGGCAGCCTGCTGACGAGCTTCTCGGCCGCGATGCCGGCCCTCCGATGCACGTCGACGGCGACGAGCACGACGCGTGTGCGCTCGCCGATGGCGGCGGCGATGTCCAGGGCGTGCTGGATGCTCGCTCGCTCGGCGGTCGTCACGAGGCAGAGCACATGCGAGTGCTCGGCGAGGTCGCGGATGCGCGCGAGCGGGGAGGTGCCCCAGTCGGTGACGGTGAGGTCGTACCGGTCGCTCGAGGCGCGGTGCAGCCGCCACCACGCCTCGACGTCCGCCGGCCACTCGGTCGGTTCGAGCTCGAGGGTCTCGACGCTCGTGCCCTCGAGGCCGCGCTCCGGTCGTGGGCTGGGACCCTGGGCGCTGACGAAGCGGACGCGGTCGTTTCTCGCGGAGGACAGGAAGCGCGCGAGCTCGACGGCGACGGTCGTGCATCCGGAGCCCGGCACCAGCGAGGCGACGCCAACACGTCGGCGGAGCGCGAGGGGCACGGCGGCCCGCTCGCGCAGGTCCTGCAGCTCGGCCGCGCCGCGAGCCGTGAGCGCCTGCCGGAACCCGTCGAGGCGACTCAGCGGAAGGCCTCGAGGAGGTCGGCGAAGACGCCGAACGAGCCGAGCGCGAGGGGCACGACCGTGAGCACGACAAGCAGCTCGAGGATGTCCGCCCACTTCCGGAGCTTCGCGGCGACGACCTCGCTGGGCTCCCACGCCGCGGCGGCGACGGCGACGAGCGCCGCGACGCCCGCGATGAGCGCCTTCCCCTCGTCGCTGACGAAAGTCGTCGAGAGCAGCCACAGGGCGGTCGGCACCGCGGCCGCCACCAGGAGGGCGATGCGCGGCGGCGCGAGGGGGAACGTCCGCATGCGGAGCAGCGCGATGACGGCGAGGGACGCGGCGAGTCCCTGCCGCCACGGGTCCTGCGAGAGCAGCAGCTCGGAGAGCGAGAGGAGCGCGACGAGCGACACCGCGATGACGGTCCAGGTGAGCTGCGCGAACGACTCCGCGATCGCCGCCCTGACATCCGACGTCGTGGCACGCGCGCCGCGCATGATGCGGTCGTCGTAGGCGGTGAGCCCGCTCAGCGACAGCGCCGCGCCGGGGAGGAGACCGAGCACAGCGATGGTCAACACGGAGGCGAACACGGCCACGCCGCCGCGGTCGAAGCCCGCCAGATCGACGAAGAACAGCCCCGCGCTGAGCAGCAGCCCGACCCCAGCCCCGTACCTCGCGGAGGTCCGCTGGAAGCCGACACCCCAGACGAGGCCGAGCACGAACCATGCCGCCATCGCCGCGACGAGCACGACGGTCGGCAACGCATCCCAGCCGGCCTCGCGGCCACTCGCCGCTCCGATCTCGGCGGCGAGACCGAAGGCGGCGGGCACGGCGAGGCCGAGCGCAGCGCTCGCCACCCCAGCCACCGCAGCCCGCTGCCCAGACCGCGCCAGACCCGCGCCGGCGGCGGCGAGCAGCGCGACCGCAGCGAGCATCCACTCGGCGGGGAGCGCGAACGCGCCCATGACCCAGAGACCAGCTCCAGCGGCGGCGAGGCCGGCGGCCACCGCGAGCACAGAACGTGTGTGCGCCTGCGTCCAGGCGTCCCGCCTCGCAGCGCCAGCCTCGGTGATGGCGTCCGTGATGTCGATGACCTCGGGCGCCTGCGGCGCATCATCGACGGTCGTGACCCGCAGCAGCGCACCAGGCCGCACGCCCTGCTCTTCGAGGGTCGCGTCGAAGTCGAGGGATGCTCCCGTCAGCGTCGTCAGGGTCAGCACGGCGCCCCCGCTCGGGGTCTCCTCGAGGAGCTCGAGCACGTGCGGCAGCAGCACCCCGACGGGCTCGCTGTTCGGGAGGGCGAGCTCAGCCTTGCGTTCGCTGCCGATGACGGTGAGTCGCGTGTACGACACTCAGTGCTCCTCAGGGGTCGTGCGACGGGTGGTCATCCGGAAGCCGCTCACTCGACGACCGTCAGCGTCTGCGGGTCGATCGTGATGCCGCTCGTCGGGTTCGTGTAGTAGCCCGTCGCCGGGTCGATGTACCAGCCGATCCTCGTGTCGATGAGCTTGCCCTCCGGGTCGGTGGCGTAGCCGGTCACGGGGTCGACGACGAACCCCGTCCGAGGGTCCGTGTACTCGCCCGTCGCCTGGTCGAGGAGGAAGCCCGTGGCATCATCTTTCACGACCGTGCCGCCGGGCAGAACGGGGTTCGCCGCAGCCGCAGCCTGGAACGCGGAGATCGCCTCCTGCTGCTTTCGGTCCTCGAGGAGGTTCACGACGAAGCTCGTGCCGAGGCACGCGCAACAGATGACCGCCCCGAGGATGACGGAGCCGAGCAGGCGCCCCACGTTGGTGTTGACCGAGCGCCGCGTCGCCTGCGGTCCGTGCGCGAGCGCGCCCAGCATCCGCTCCCGGTGGGCGCGAGTCGTGTCGATGAGAGTGCGGTCGGTGTCGCTCAAGCCGCCACCCCCGATCCTGGGATGCTCGCGCCGGGCCGTCCGAGACGCACGCGCCGCGACCCGAGGGCGAGCACGGTGCCGAAGGGAACCGTGATGGCGGTCTCCGGCTGAAGCCTCCTCGGGTCTCCGCCAGCGAAGGCCCACGTGCCGCCGACGCTGCCGAGGTCGGTGACCAGCACGCCGTCGAAGTTCGGCTCGAGGCGCACATGCGTCGGCGCGAGACTCCGCGAGAAGTCGGGGACCGCGACGGGCCGCTGCCCCCTCGACGTGACCTGCGGCGCACGACCCACGATGATGACGCCGCGGACGACGTGACGCGAG
The DNA here is from genome assembly GCF_015351275.1 of Pseudoclavibacter sp. VKM Ac-2867. Classification (NCBI taxonomy): domain Bacteria; kingdom Bacillati; phylum Actinomycetota; class Actinomycetes; order Micrococcales; family Microbacteriaceae; genus Pseudoclavibacter; species Pseudoclavibacter sp. VKM Ac-2867. Next base: position 25,654 of record NZ_JADKSL010000002.1, on the reverse strand, counting down.
CCGTCGTCGAAGTGCAGCTCCAGGTCTGGACTCGAGAAGCGCTGGGGAACACGCGTGGGCGGTGCGAGCTCGATGGGAGCCGGCATCAGCGCGAGCGGGTCGAGACCCTTGCGGATGTCGACCGTCATGCGCGCGCCAGCAAGCGGTCGAGCGGGCATCCCCGTCGAACGTGCGACGGTGCGCAGGCCGAGCAGCGCGTGGCCGGGGCTCGTGCCGAGGGCCGACCGCAGCCACCACCAGAGGCCCAGCAGCACCAGAGCTGCGGATGCTCCGACAAGCGCGGCGAACCCGCCGCTGATCCGCGCGGCCAAGAGCGACAGGCAAGCCACGACGACAAGTCCGAGCGCGACATCGACCACGACCGACCAGGCGCGCTGGCGGGTCGCCGCTGGGAGATCGGCCTGTTTCCACACGAGTGGCAAGGCTAGTCGGACGAACCGGACCCTGGGAGGGGAGAACTCCCCTCGAAAAAGTTGGACGAGGGCGGGGCGATCATGCTGAACTGACGTCTCCGGAGGACAACGCGCGCCGACCGCGGTGCTGGAGAGGATGCCATGAAGTTCGCAATGGAAGACCAGACACTGGTCACGCTCGGGAACAAGTCGCAGACCGAATCGGACGACCTCGGCGAGCTCGTCAAGCAGCTCTTCGACGCGGCAGAGCCACTCTCGTCCACCTTCAACGGACCGGCGAAGGCCAGCTTCAACAACTTCAAGGCCAAGACGGACGACATCTCGAACGCCCTCAACTCGGCGCTCGGCGGCATCGTCACGTCGATCAGCGGCCAGAACAAGGCGTTCGTCGCGGCCGCCGATGACGGCGCGGCAACCCACGAGGCGTCGTCGAACTCGACCGACTTCAGCTCCGAGTCCTTCCTGTCGCGCATCCGCCCGCAGGCCTAGCCTTCCCGAGAACCGGAGAACACGCATGTTCACGAACCAGATGGATCGCAACGACTACAACATCGGCTCCTCCGAGGCCACGCAGGCGAACTTCGAGCAGGTCGCCGCACGCCTCGAGTCGGCGCTCGACCGCCGCGACGCCGACGTCAAGCAGGCCATGGCCGACTACCAGGCAGACGGCGTCTCCGAGGAGTACGCGCACCTCGAGCAGCAGTGGAACTCGGCCGGCCAGCAGGTGCGCGACGTGATCGCCGCCATCCGCAACTCGCTCGTCGAGAACGACGACGTCGCACGCCGCGCTCTGTCGGCGGCACGCGCCTCGATCCCAGGCTAGGCCGCACCTCCGGACCCGGCCGCGCCTCTGCACGGCAGAGCACCGGACGCTGGCAGCCAAGACGGCGGCACGCTTCACGCGTGCCGCCGTCTTTCGTCGTCTCGGGTCGCTGCGTGTCGGACAGTCTTGAGCCGTCCAATGTCGAGCGTTGGGAGGTGCGAGGTGCGCAGTGAGTGCGGTTACCGGTTGTCGTCTGCGGTGCCCGGATTGCGGCTCGGGTCGATGCCGAGACGCTCCTCGGCGCGTTCGACGTCGGCGAAGCGCTGTTCCTCGACAACGAGGAGCACCTTCTTCGGCACCGACTTCAGCCAGACGCGTCCGCCGTTGCCGAGTTCCCAGTAGGGGTCTCCCTGCTGCTGGCCCGACGGCGCCCCGAGCTGCGATTGCACCGCGTCTCGAAGGGCGATCGCCGCCTGAGAGAGGGCCGCGGAGTCGTCGCTCTTGTCGCTCACGGCGATCGTGACCTGCGAGATCGCCTCGTCCGCGACGAGCGAGCGCACGGTCGGGAGGCTCACCGGGTAGCTGGAACGGTGCTGCACGCCGCTCGACGTCTCCAGCTTCGGCTGCCAGCCGAGTTCCTCAGCCAGCGCCGCGTAGCCGTCCCGCCCAAGCGGCCACTCGACCGCGTCGAAGGCCGCGCAGACCGCACGCACCTGTTCGTCTGTCGCGCGCGAAAGTGCATCCATGGGCTGATCCTATCGAGGCAGGCCGAGGTTCAACTCGGCCGGGTTGAGGCCGAGCCGCTGGACGGAGATGCTGCCACCCGGGCTGGCCTTGACGAGCTGGTAGTCGACCCTGACCGAGCCGTCGGCCAGGCCAGCGGCGAGGGCCGGGTTGTCGCGCAGGTACGCGGCGAGGTTCGCGTCGTTGCGGAACACATCGTTGAAGTACAGTGTGGACCCCTGAGCCGCACGGCTGCCGTTCGGCAGCACGGTGCCGTCAGCCAGCGTCGTGCCGTCTGGGAGGATCCGGCCCGTCGTGCTGAGGCGCGCGCTGCCGCCCTTCGCCTCGGCGACGATGAGCGTCTGCGTGCCGTCCTCGCCGACGCGCAGACCGATCTGATCGAACGTCCCGGGGCCAGCCCCGTCGCCGTCAACCACAACCGTTCCGCCCTGCGTGGCGATCGCGTCGCGTGCCGCCTGGTCGCCCATCTGCTCGGACGCGTCCACCTGCGCCACGAAGGCCTCACGCTCGGCGCGGGCCGCGACCTCGAGGTCGGTGATCCGCTGCGACGCAGCGGCGTGCTCCTCCGGCGGCAGGTCCAGCTCATCGAGCTGATCGTTGAGCTCGTCGATGGTCGCCGTGATGTTGTCCTTGTTGAGCGCTCCGCCGTCGACATCGACCGTGAGATCGAGGTCGTTCAGGGCCGCGACCTGCTCGTTGCGGGTCTCGAGCGCCTCATGGCGGATCGCCTCCTGCTCGGAGCGCGTGCTGTGGTGCCCGTCGAACTCCGCAGAGCGGTCGACACCGATGTCCGTCGGAGTGCGGTGCGCGGAGTGGGCGTCGATGTTCGAGGGCTCCACGCCGGGCGAATTGACCGGAGCACCCGTCCGCGGGGACTCGCCGCCGGGCACATCGCCGCGAGGCGCATCGCCGCCTGGCACATCGCGTCCAGGCACATCGCGGCCAGGCGCGGCCGAACCCGGCCCATCCGGCGCGTGCGCAGGCGGCGGGTCGAAGACGGGCGCGGTCGGCGACCCCGGGCCGGTGCCCGGCACGGTTCCAGTCCCGGGCACGGTTCCAGTCCCGGGCACGGTTCCAGTCCCGGGCACGGTTCCAGTCCCGGGCACGGTTCCAGTTCCAGGCACGCCGCCCGTTCCCGGCACGGTTCCCGTTCCCGGCACGGTTCCAGCCCCAGTTCCCGGCACGGTGGTCGAGCCGGGCGCCTCGAGACCGAACGCGTTCGACACGGGAGGGACACCTCCCGTGGGAGCGAGCGCATCCACGACCCCGGTCGCGCCGACGTACGGCGTGATGCGCAGGCCATCCGGTGAGAACCGGATGCCCCTCGTCGCGAGACCGACGGCAAGCGAGCCGCCGGGGATGGCGAAGTCGGCGGCGAAGGCACCGGCACGCGTCACGATCGACCCGACCCGGCCCGCCGTGGAGACGCCCTTGGCGATGTTCGCCCCTGGTATGAAGAACGTGCCGATGTTCGCAAGCGTCTCGGTGCCCGTCGCGACGGCGTCCTCCTCCCAGGCGTGGAAGCCGTTCTCTCCCGCGAGCGCCGCCTGGTGGTCCCAGCCGATGAGGCTTCCCCAGCCGGTCGCGGCGACATTCACGCGATCGTCGAACCACTGGTCCGCCTCCGAGCCTGGAGCGACGAGCTTCACGGCCCAGGTCGTCGGCGACAGCACGACGGCCGTCGAGAGGGCGAAGTTGCCGAGCCCTCCCCAGGCTGCGCCCGCCTTGTCCCAGCCCCAGTCGCCGGAGACAGGGTCGCGGCCGATGAGCGACGCCGCGCCCGTCCACGTGCCGTGCCAGAAGTTGCCTGCGCCGTGCGCGACCGACTCGGAGCAGTTGCGGTCCTCGTCGGCGGGGTAGCCCCAGGGCAGCTCCGTCGACGCCATGATCGCCTCGGCGGTGATCGCCTCGTCTTCCGTCACGTAGCTGCCAGTGCTGAGGGTCTCGAGGCCGGCCGCGCAGGTCGTCGCGGCGGCGGAGACGGTCTCGATGATCGCGGCGTACTCGGCGAGCAGCTCCTCGTTCTTGTCCCGTGCGGGGCCGTGCTCGGTCCACGAGATGTGCTCGGTCTTGTCGCCCAGTTTCGTGATGTCGGTCGTCGCCCACTCCCACGACAGCCCGTGCGCATCCCACACCGTGACGTTGTAACCCCGGAGAGCCTCCTGCCGGAAGGCGGCGGCTCGATCCTCGAGGTCCTTGAGGGTCGTCTTCACACCCTCGAGCTCCTCAGCGTAGGTGCGCAGGTAGCCGGCCGCGCTCGAGAAGCTCGTCTCGACGTCGGAGGCCGCGTTGGTCGCCGGCGAGATCGCCGCATACACGGACTCCTGCTCTGGGGCCTGGTACGAGGCGCCGATGCCCGCCCAGGTCGTGCTGATCGTCGACACCTTATCGACGAGGCCAGTCCCCATGCCCTCGAGCGAGGTCGCCGAGCCCTCGATGACCGACGTGTCGAGGTCCGCGCTCTTGCAGACGAACGCAGACGGGTCGATGAGCCCGTCGCCGGTGCAGACTTCGATCGTCACGCGTCCCCCTGGTATCCGTGCTGCTCGAAGAAGCTGAAGTCGCCGTCCGAGCCGTCGGCGATCGCACCCTGGAACTCGAGCGCCATCTGCTCCTGCCCGTTGTTGTAGGCGTAGACGGCGTTGGCGACGCCCGCGACGCTCGCGTTCACGGTGTTGCCGACCGCGGTGACGTTCGACTGCTGCTCCGTGAGCAGCCCGGCGAGGGCCTCGGAGACTCCGACGGTGATACCGCCGCCCCACGCGACCCCGGCCATGACGCCGTTCATGCCGGCCTCCGTGATCACGGTCGCGAGCTCTCCCTGCGTGGCCTGCACGCTCGTGAGCACGCCCTGCACGCCGGTTGGATCGATCTTCCAGTCGGACACGTCACACCCTCTCTGTCACTGAGCCGCCGATCGCCGAGGCGAGCCGCTCGGCGAGCTCACGCCCCCGCTGTGCCGCGCCCCTCGGCACGGTCACCTCCGTCCAGAGCCCGAACGCGGCAGGCGGATGCGCCAGCGCCGCGGCCGCGCTCGTCGCGTCCACGATCGGCTGGCTCTCGAAGAGCGTGAGCAGCGATGCGCCGTCGCCGTCGACCGCGTGGCGGACCGCGCCGCCCTCGAACGAGATGAGCTGCCCTTCCGGATGCGTGCCCGCGATGGCTCGCGCGACGGCCTCGTCGCTCGGCGCGACCTCACTCAGCAGGACCAGTTCGATGGGCATGCTCAGCTCCTCCCGACCTTGGTGTCGCCCGTTGCGAATTCCAGGGCGAGTGCGGACGCGAGGCGCTCCTGATCGAGGTCGGAGGCGAACGCGCGCAGCTGGTGCCACAGCGGGTCGCCGCCGGAGAGACGGACGACCAGCGCTGGAGCCCTGCGGAGGCCGACGGTCGTGACGTCGTGTCGCTCGGCGAGCGCGTCGACGTCGACCGCGAGATCGCGGACGGCGCGGGCGCCGAGGAGGACAGCCAAGGGCTGCTCTGGCCTGCGCACGCCAGGGAGCCGCCCGGAGGAGCCAGCTCGCTCCTCGACCTCGCCGCAGGACAGGAGCGCGACATTCACGCGTGCCCGCTCTGCCAGCGCCTGCAGGGTGTCGAGGACCCGCGGATGCGCGGCGAGCGCACCCCCTGGCGCGTCGGCGAGCGTGGAGAGCTCCGCGTCGCGAATCGGCACGATGCCCCGCACGTGCTCGAGCAGGCCCGTCTTGGTCCGGGACGCTGCGAGGCTCACTGCCGAGCCGTCGTCACCGGTTGCGTAGTGGCGCTCGGTGACGGGCATCTGCCGCCGCATGGACTCGGTGACGGCAGCATGCGACCAGCGCCCGGCGAGCGGTTCGACCACACCCCACCGTTCGAGCCCGGACCCGCCGAGACCCGCGACGAGCTGGTCGGCGACGCCGCCGATCAGAGTGCGCTCGTCGGCGCGGTCTCGCACGTACACGTCGAAGACGAACGAGGGGTCGGTGTGCTCGCGAAGGTGAGCGAGCGTCGGGTGCGCTTCTGGCACTCGGTCGGCCCGTGGCGCCCAGAAGTCGCCGAAGCTGGAGATGCGTGTTCCCCGGAAGGCGTCGAACATCGCGCCCTCGAAGGAGACGGCCCAGTAGCCTCCTGCGGCCTGGAACGCATCCGCGACGAAGGTGGACACGTGCGCGTGGTCGGTCGTCACGAGAATGGGCCGCAGGCGTGCGGCGTGGGCGTCCATGAGGAAGCGCTGCAGCGGCCTGGAGAGCGTCACGCGCTCTGCCGACGCCCAGTAGACCGTGTAGCCGCCGCCGGCCCCGTCAGCACCTCGTTCGTCGGAGAGCGGGTCGATGAACGCGGTCACGCGGTCACCGCCTGGCAGGCTCTGGCCTTGCTGAGCTGGCACGGCACGTGGAACTGGTGCGGCACTTGGGAACCTCCGGGGCACTCGGACGAATCGCCAGATTATCTGGAGAACGGCGACACCCGAAGGGCAGTTCTCCCCTGGCGACCGATCGCCTCACGCGAGCAGTGCCACCGCCGCTCGACTGCCCCGCACAGCTCGGCCTCCTCCACAGACAGCAAGACGGGTTTGTTACTCGTGATTCCTCCTGCTACTGTCCGAAGTGCTACTTAAACGTAGCTCCCTGGGCGACGGACAAGAAGGAAATCATCATGGCGAACACTGACCTCGAGAACGACATCGTCGCGGCGATCGTCACCCGGCTGGGCTTGGAGATCGAGACGGCTGACGTCGACGTCAACGCTCCGATCTTCGCCGCCCTGGCCGAGGGAACCGAGTTCGAGGAGAGCTCCCTGAACCTCGATTCCATCGACATCCTCGAGGTTGTCCTCGCCCTCGGCAGTGCGTTCGACGTGGAGCTGCCGGACGACCAGCCTGAGATCTTCGGCTCCGTGCGGGCCATCGCCACCCATATCAGCGAGCAGCGTCCCCTCGACGCGCCCTCGTCCTAGACTGCGCCGCCCACCGACTGGTCCAGCAGTGCGCATCCTCATCACCGGCGTCGGGCTCCTCAGCCCGATCGGCAACAGCTTCACGGAATTCAGCGAATCGCTTCGAAACGGCGACTCGGGATTCGCGCCGATCACGACCTTCGACACCACCGAATTCCCGTACGACCGAGGCGCGATCATCAGAGAGCTGCCGGACGCGTTCGCGGCGTTCGCCCCGAATCGACCGGGATGGGAGACGGCCCAGCACTACGGAGCATTCTGCGCGAGCCGCGCCCTCGCAGACGCCGGCCTGTCCTCCGAAGAGCTCGACCCGTTTCGCACCGCGGTGGTCGTCGCCTCGTCGAACGCTGGCGTCGAGACCAGCCAGGCGTACGCCGAGCAATCGCTGGCGGGAACCCTCGAGACGGGGGCGACCATCGTGCGGACGCCTGGAACCGTCGCGGCGTCGATACGATCCGAGTTCGGGCTCCGCGGCCCCCAGGCATCCGTGTCGACGGCCTGTGCCGCAGGAAGCAACTCCGTCGGACTCGCCTGCGACCTCATCACAGCTGGCCACGCCGACCTGGCTCTCGCCGGCGGTGCCGAACCGTTCTCGATGCTGTCCTACTCCGGCTTCACGCTCCTCAAGTCCTTGACGCACGATGCGCTCCGGCCGTTCGATGAGCTCCGAGACGGCACCGGGCTCGGCGAGGCCGCCTGCATGTTCGTGCTCGAGTCCGAGGCGTCAGCCATCGCACGAGGCGCTCGAGTCTACGGCGAGGTCGCAGGGTACGGGCTCTCCGACGACGCGCACCACGCGACGGCCCCCGACCCGAGCGGACGAGGGGCGGAGCTCGCGATCCGGCAGTGCCTCGATCAGGCGGGTGTGCTGCCCGCCGATGTCGACTACGTCAACGCGCACGGCACAGGCACGCGGTACAACGACGTCATGGAGCTGACCGCGCTGCGGAGCGTCTTCGGCGACGGGCTCCGCGCCATCCCCGTGAGCTCGACGAAGCCGCTGCACGGCCACACGCTCAGCTGCGCGGGCAGCATCGAGCTCCTCGCCTGCCTCGCCGCGATGGAAGGCGGCTTCGTACCGGGCAACTTCGGCCTCCGAGAGGCCATGAGCGGCTTCGAGGACCTCAAGCTGCCGACGCGCACCCTCGAGGATCACGGCGTGGACGTCGCCATCTCCACTTCGTTCGGCTTCGGCGGCAACAACACCTGCATCGCCGTGCGAAGCTTCCGGCCGCCGGCATGATGACCCACGGTCAGCCGGTCAGCCCCGCGAACCCGGCCGCCGCGCATCCCGTCGTCGCACCAGCGCAGCTCATCTTCGGCCACCTCGGCATCGAGATCGAGCCGCTCGCAGTCCGCGCCATGGCCTCCGCGTTTCGCTACGTCCGGCCCATCGCCGACGGTCGAGACGAGTTCGGTGGACTGGAGGCCGCCTTCGACCTGTTCGAGGCTTCGGGGTTCAACTGCGAGCAGTTCCGGACCACAGACAGCGCGCAGTTCCTCGAAGCCGCACGGCGCGAGCACACACTGACGGAGCGACGCTGGCGAGCGGCGCCGATGTACGCAATTCACCCCGAGACGGATCCGGCGACGGGTTCGAGGACTCTCCTCCCCGTCGCACTCAGTGAGTTCGACGCCGCATCGGTCCGCGTCACCTCGATCTACGCCGACCGTTCGCTCAGCTACCGCGAGCTCAGCAGCGCGTCCATGACGTCCTGGGGGTACGCCGCGCCTGTCCCCTCCCTCAGCGCGATCATCTCGCCGAGCCGATTCTCGTTCACGCGGCGGGCCGCACGTTCCCTGGGCCTCGCGCTTCAGCGCATGAGGGTCGCGGAGGATGGCCTGTCGATGCTGTCGGACTGGCTTGACTCGCACCCCAACCGGGGCGACGTCGCCGCGTACCGCCGCCGACTTCGCGCGGTCTCCTGCGGTGACAGCGCCTACGGACGCACGCAGCTCGTCGACGCCCTCGACACCTACGGCGGCGCCAATGCGCACGACGCCACGAGGCTGGGATTCCTGCGGTCCGCCGAACTGCACCGGGCATTCCTCGACGGCGACGACACCGCGCTCACCGCGATTGTCGCGGTCGAACGAGCCGCGCTCGAGACGGTCCGCGTCTGGCGAGAAGCGGAGCCCGAGTCGTGAGCCTCACCGCGCGCACGAGCTGGCCGGAGACCTACCGACGCGGGTCGCACTGCTTCTCCACGATGCTCTCGAACGTCTTCGAGGGCACCGGGTTCGACCTCGACGAGGAGCTCTGCTTCGTCATAGGCGGCGGCTTCGGGTTCCTCTTCCACCGCGAGGAGAGCACCTCCTACGTCAACGCCCGCATGCACGACCTCGAGCACTTCTTCGCGCGACGCACCGGCTCGCGCATCGAGTTCGTCTCGCATCCGGACGCGGACGCGATGACCGAGCGTGCACGTGACTGGTCGGAGCAGGGACTCCTGCCCTACCTCTACTGCGAGGCACGAGAGCTCCCCAGCTTCGCGGGTGTCCTCCCCTGGGACGAGGTCCACGCGTTCGGCGAGCACGCGCTTCCCGTCAGGACCGTCCTGCCGAACGGCGACCTGATCTGCAACGACTACCTGTGGTCGACGCCGCTCCCGGTGTCCGCCGCGAGCGCGGCCGCCGCGGCCTCGATGCCGAGCGATGGCTCCCTGCTCATGGCGGCGCCGGCACGGAAGTTCGCCGTCGGGCGAATCGTTCCGCCGAGGCTCGTCCCCGACCTCGACGAGGTGCTGACCGTCTCGCTCGCGGAGAGCGCCGAGCTGTTCCTCAACCCCGCGAACAACACGCAGGGAGAACGGGCCCTGAAGGCACTCGAACGCGAGCTGTCCTCGATGTCCGACGTGCTCACGACTCAGCAGATTCGGAGAGAGCTGCTGTCGATCTCGACCATGCTCGAGAAGATCGGGACCGGCGGCGGTGCTGGTCGACACCTCTTCTCACGCGGGCTGCGCGCAAGCGCGCGCCACCTCGGTCACGGAGACCTCGACGCGGTCGCAGACAGGTACGCGAGCCTCGGACGAGGGTGGCGCGCGTTCGCGAGTGCGCTCCGCGCCCATGCCAGGGCCGAAGACCCGAGAGAAGGCTGGGGCGACCTCGTCTCACGGATGCGCGAGCTGCGCCGCGCGGAACTCGAGGCCGTCTCCCGGCTCTCGTCTCTCGCCACCTCCCTCCTTCGAGGCACCTCGTGATCGCGGTCAGCTGGCTGGACAGGACGGAGACGCGGCGTGCAACGTCGCCGACCGCGGGCTGGCAGCTGCGCCGAGCCGCGGGGCGTGCGCTCCTGACCGAGACGCTCGCTGAGTTCGGCGTGCACGACGCGCGGGTGACCCGTCGGCCTCCCGAGAAGCCTCGGCTCGAGACGAGCGGGCTCCACTTCTCGACGTCGCACTCGGGCGAGCTGTCCGTCTGCGCGGTCGCCCGCGAGCAAATCGGCATCGACCTCGAAATCGTCGGCTCACCCAGGGAGCACCGGCTGGCCCGTGAGCTGCCGTCGCTGCGCTCGGGGTTCTTCACCCCCGCAGAACGCCGAGAGCTCGCGACGTCACCGGCTCGGCTGCTCGAGATCTTCGTCCTCAAGGAGTCCTGGGGCAAGCGTGCAGGGCGCGGGCTCGGCATCGGCTTCGGCGCTTTCGACGAACCCGGACTGCGCGCATCCCACCCTGATGTGGAGTTCACGCGGCTCGCCATCCCGGGTGCCGTCTGCATCCTGGCCCACCCCGTCGGCACCGAGATCAGCGTCCTCCGGCGCACGCCGACCGCTCTTCAGCTCGCTGCCGCGGCTGCCACCGATCGAAAGGAACGAGCCGCATGATCAGACTGGCGCTGCACGACGTCGTCCACTACCGGCGCGAAGCTGCAGGAGTCGTGAGCCAGGTGGCCATCGGCATCGCGCTGTTCGTCATCGCGCTCTCCTTCGTCGGCTCCATCGGCCAGAACGCCGACCGGCTCGTCTTCGGGAGCGTCGGAGCGACGTGGCTCGTCGAGCCGAGCGCCGACGCCGCCCTCAGCTTCGACGCTGCGACGGCGCAGCGCTTCTCGTCCGCGAGCGGCGCGGAATCGGTGCGGCCCCGGCTGCAGCTCACCGCGAACATCTCGAACCCGAACGGCACGAGCGCACGCCCCGAGAGCGCATCGGTGAGCCTCATCGGCGCCGATCTCTCCGCAGAACCGCAGCTGGCCGACAACCTCGGACTCCCCGCGGAACGCATCGGCACGCAGCACATCGAACTCCATGAGAAGACCGCGAGCCGCCTCGGGGTCACAGCGGGAGACGAGGTCAGCGTCTCCGTGGCCGGCGTCGAGATCAGCTACACCGTCGATGACGTCGTCACCCCAGACATCCAGAGCTTCCTCATGGAGAGCTGGGCGATCGTCGACCGCGTCAGCCTCGCCGAGCGTGTGCACGGCGACCCTGGCAGCGTCAACACGATCCTCGTCGACGCCGATGACGACGAGTCGGCGCGAGCCGGGATCACCGCCGCTGCCGCCGAACTGGGCACCCCGAGCACGGTGTCCTCCTGGTCGGAGACGAGCTGGTCGGCCCTCATGCTCGGCCCGAAGATCTGGGGCATCCTCCTGGTGTCCATCTTCACGTTCACCTACGTCGTCATCTGCATCGGCCTCACCTCGCTCATCTACTCGGCCATGCTCTCCCGCGTCGGCGACCTTGCCGTGCTGAAAGCCGTCGGAATGCGCGGTGGGACGCTGCGGCGGATGTACCTCGCGGAGGTGGTTGCCCAGTTCATCGTCGGATACGCCGTCGGCGCCCTCCTCGCCGTCGCCACGGTGGCCGTCGTGAACTTCCTGGAGGTCTCCTCCACGGACTCGGCCTTCGCGTTCGCCGTGGGGTCGACGAAGCTCCACCTCGACCCGAGCTGGTGGGCATTCGCGGCCCCCTTCGCCATCGGCATCACGTTGACCGGGGCAGTGCTCTGGTTCCCGGTCCACGGAGTGTCGAAGCAGCCCGCGCTCACCTTGCTGGAGCTCCGATGAGCGGCCGCAGCGTGAACGAGACTCGGTTCTCCATCCGCTTCAGCGAGACCGACATGGCCGGCGTCTTCCACCACAGCAACCTGTTCACCTGGTTCGAGGTCGGACGCTTCGCGCTCATCGACGAGCTCACCCGCGGCGGGAGCCTGCTCGAAATCGAGGGAGACACGCTCTTCGTCCCGGTCACCAAGACGCGAGTCTCGTTCCTTGGCCTCGGACGCTTCGGCGACGAGCTTCGCCTCGAGACCTTCCTGAAGCCGCAGGCGACCACGAAGCTCGTCTTCTACTACCGCCTGACCCAGGTACGCGACGGCAGCCCCGTGGCGATCGGCGTGACCGAGCACGTCGTACTCCGGGGCACCAACCGGTTCCTCTTCAGATGGCCCGAGTCGACGAGGCACCGCATGGACAGCTTCTTCGCGGAGCACCCGGACGCGGTCACCGACGGAAGGGAATTCGATGCCAAGCTCTGAGTGCATCGTCGTCGGCAGCGGCATGGCCGGCCTCGTCGCGGCGGCCCGCCTCACGGCGCACGGCCACCACGTCACGGTCCTCGAGCAGCGCGAGCAGGCCGGCGGCTACTTCGGAGGGTTTCGGAACGACGCCGGCGACCACTTCGACCTCGCCGTCTCGCACCTCCTCGGTGGCCACCCCGGAGGGGCACTCCACACCCTGCTCCACGAGCTCGGCCTCGAGCACGCCGTGCACCTCGAACCCGTCGACATCGCCGACGTCATGGTCATCGGCGACCGACGCATCACCCTGCCGACCGGCCTCGACCGGCTCCAGAAGAGCCTTGGAGTCCAGTTCCCGGAGTCCACGGCAGATCTGACCGCGTTCTTCGGCTTCATGCGCGAGTTCCTCGGCGGTGCCGACGACGACGGCTCGCAGGACAAGGGCCGATTCATGATGCGGAACTACCGGCGAGGCTTCGAGGAGTTCTGCACGGCCACCATCGCCGACCCGCTGCTGCGCACTGCGCTCGCCATGCGCATCCAGTGCGACGAGTCGTCACTCTTGATCATGGCCGGGTTCTTCACCGAGTGCTACGCGAAGGGGATGGTCTCCCTCCGAGGAGGCGTGCGCACGCTCGTCGACGCCCTGGTCGGGTACATCACCGCGTCGGGTGGCGAGGTGCTCCTCGGCGCGGAGGTGACCGCACTCCTCGCCGCCGACGGAATCGCGCGGGGCGTTCAGCTCGCGGACGGCTCGACGAGAGCAGGGGACGTCATCCTCTACAACGGCGACGTCTTCGCGCTCGAGCGGATGCTGTCCGAGCACGGAGGCACGGGCATCGTCGTCGAGGGTCGACGACGCGGGCACTCCTCGCTGAGCCTGTTCCTCACGCTCGAGGGCGTCGACCTCTCACGGTTCGCGGGCGCCGCCCGCCACTACCTCACGGACACCGACGACGTGTTCGAGACCTATCGGGTGCTCGAGACCGGCAGGCTGCCTCACCACCCGGTGATCAAGCTGCACTTCCCGAGCCGGATCGACCCCTCCCTAGCGGCACCGGGCCGAGACCTCATGCGCGTGGAGGTCGACATGTATCACGACGAGGAAGCCCACGACGAGGCCTTCTACGACGAGTATGCGCAGGCCATCGAAGGCCTCGTCGCGAGGCTCCTGGTCCCAGAGCTGCGCGAGCACTGCGTGTACCGCAGGGTCGCGACCCCGCTCGACTACCTGCGCTGGTTCGGGCACCGAGGCGGATCGGCGACGGGCTGGGCCCACGACGTCGACAACTACCTGGTGCGCCGGATCAGCCAGCGCACCAGCCTGCAGAACACCTTCATCACCGGCCAGTGGGGCGAGCACGGATCGGGCCTGCCGCAGCTGATCGCGTCCGCAGCGAGATCCATCTCCCTGGCAGAGAACTGGCTGAGAAAGAGAGCACAGCAATGACGACACCCACGCTCATCACCGGCCTCGGGGCGATATCGCCCCTCGGCCTCCACCTCCAGGACCACGCGGCGTCCACCGACGCGCTCGACCGATTCGGCTGGGCCTTCGCCGACATCGACGAAGCCGAGGGCCTCGCGTCGCGTGGAACGACGCAACTCGGACACGAGACCCGGCCGATTCCGGAGGGCTTCAGCATCACGGACTACGTGAAGCCCGTGGGACTCCGCCGCAAGAAGCGCTTCAGCCAGGTCGCCATGGCGGCCGCCACCGATGCCTTCACCTCGGCGCGGCTCGGCGAGCGGCCAGCCGACCTCGAGCGAGTCGGCGTGGTCACCGGCACCGAGTACGGACCGCAGAGGGTCGTCAGCGAGTACCTCGAGGGTCTCCTCGGCGGCGGGCTCCAGCAGGCGAGCCCCGGGCTCTTCACGCAGACCGTCTACAACGTGGCCAACGGCCAGGCGAGCCTCGCCCTCGGCCTCAAGGGAGCCAACTCGACCCTCGTCGGAGGGTCAGCGCTTGCCTACGCCGAGCTGCTGCTCACCTCAGGAAAGGCGGAGGTGATGCTCGCCATCTCCCTCGACGAGACCAACCGGATCATGACCGAGTACTTCGACCGCGTCTTCGAGGACCCCCGAGGGGTCGCCTTCACCTTCGCCACGGGGGAAGCGGCAGCCGTCGTCGTCCTGGAGTCGGCCCGGTCGGCCGAGGAACGCGGTGCGACGCCGCTCGCGACGCTTCTGAGCACGGCCTCGGCTTCGGCCGCAGGCGCAGGCGTCAGCTATCTGGACTGGCAGGCCGACGACACGACCATCGAGCATTCGATGCGGCTGGCGCTCGAACGCGCGAACCTCGCCATCGACGACGTCGACACGGTCGTCGGCACCGCGAACGGACTCGAGGGGCTCACGCGGAGCGAGCTCTCCGCCATCCGCGCCATCGGCCACCGCGGCAGCGTGCTGCTGCCGAGACTCGCGACCGGCGAGTGCTTCGGCGGCAACGAGGCGATCGCCCACATCATCGGCCTGCAGGCATCCGCGCCCGGCTCGAGAATCCTCACGACCGTGGCGACCGTCAACGGCGGCGTCACCTCGACGATCACTCGGAAGGCGGCAGCGTGAACGCCCATCGTCACCTCGCAGGCACCACACGCGTCTGCGTCACCGGCGCAACCCGCGGAATCGGACTCGCCGTCGCGGAGCGATTCCTGCACAGCGGGGCTCGCGTCGCCGTGAACTACCGCAGCGCTCGGAGCGAGACCATGTCGGTGCTCGAAGGCCTCGAGCACCGCTACCCGGGCCAGGTGCTGCCGGTCAAGGCGGATGTCTCCTCCTTCGCCGAGGTGAAGGCCATGTTCGCCGAGATCAAGGCCGCGTGGGGTGGGCTCGACGTGCAGGTCAACAACGCGGGCCACGCCAAGGACGGATACGCGCTCATGATGAGCGAGCAGTCCTGGCGTTCGGTGGTCGACACCGACCTGTCCGGGACCTTCTCCTGCTCGAGGCAGGCAGCCTGGCTGATGGCCGCCGCCAAGCACGGGACCATCGTGAACATCGCCTCCGTGAGCGCCCTCACGAGCCCCATCGGGCAGGCGAACTACGCGGCAGCGAAAGCCGGCGTCATCGCCCTCACCAAGACCCTCGCGAAGGAACTCGCGACGTTCGGGATCCGGGTGAACTCAGTCGCTCCCGGCTTCATCGACACCGACATGCTCGATTCGCTGCCGCAGCCGACTCGCGACGACTACCTGAAGCTGATCCCCCAGGCTCGCTTCGGGCGGGCGGAGGAGATCGCGGACGTCGTCCAGTTCCTTGCGGGGCCGGGCGCCTCGTACATCAACGGGCACTGCCTGGTCGCAGATGGAGGGCTCACCGCATGAGTGGCATGAATGGCGCCGCGACCACGCGCGACCTCATGGCGAGGCTCCCCCACCGGTACCCGTTCCTTCTGCTCGACAGGATCGAGGAGCTCGTGCCCGGAACCTCGGTTCGCGCGATCAAGAACGTCACGGTCAACGAGCCGCACTTCGCGGGCCACTTCCCCGGGAACCCGATCATGCCCGGAGTCCTGATCCTCGAGGCGATGGCCCAGGCAGGGGGCCAGCTGTTCGACATCGGGGATCGGCTCTGCGTCCTCGCCCGAATCGACACCGTCCGCTTCCGGAACGCCGTCGTCCCCGGCGACCGACTCGTCCTCGACGCACGGGCGATCGCGATGCTCGCCTCCATGGGGAAGGTCGAGGCGACCGCGACCGTCGACGACCGCATCGTCGCGAGTGCCGACATCACCTACAGCTTCCTCGAAGGACGTACCGCATGATCACGACGCAGGACCTGACCAAGACGTATGGCGAGGGCACGAGCGAGGTGCGCGCGAACCGCGGCATCTCTCTCGAGATCGCGGCCGGCGAGTTCGTCGTGCTCGCGGGCCCCTCCGGATCGGGCAAGACCACCCTGCTCAACCTCATCGGCGGGCTCGACACAGCGACCTCAGGCTCGATCAGGGTCAACGGCGCTGAGCTGACCCGCCTCTCGCCTCGTGAGCTCTCCGACTTCCGCCGCGATCAGATCGGCTACGTGTTCCAGAAGTCGAACCTCGTCGGCTCCCTCTCCGTCTACGAGAACGCCGTCCTGCAGCTCCGAGTCCAAGGTCGGCTCACGCGAGGAGCCGCAGCCAGGACCCGCGAGCTGCTGACCGCTGTCGGCCTCGGCGACAAGCTCACGGCGCTTCCGCGCCAGCTGTCGGGAGGCCAGCAGCAGCGCGCGGCGATCATCCGCGCCGTCACGAGCGGAACCGCGGTCGTCGTCGCCGACGAGCCGACGGCGAGCCTCGACGGGCGCAACGCGGACGGGGTCCTCGATCTCCTGCGCCTGCTCAACGAGCGGGACGGCACGACGATCGTCGTCTCGTCTCACGACGACCGAGTCCTGGCAGCGGGGAGACGCATCGTGCACCTCGTCGACGGGCGGCTCGCGGCGTGAAGATCCTCGCCATCCACTCCAGCCCGCGGCCGAGCAACCTCAGCCACACGGCGGTGATGCTCGAAGCCTCCCGCGCGTACCTCGCCGAGCAGCGCCCGGCCTGGCGGTACGAGGAGACCGCGCTGTGGAACCTGGACATCACGACGTGCGACGGCAACGGCCGCTGCTTCCGTCGAGATGGATGCACGTTCGTCGACGACGCGGAGACCCTGATCGACGCGATGCTCGCCGCGGACGGCGTCATCCTCGCGAGCCCGAACTACTGCGCGAACGTCAACTCGACGATGATGCGCTTCATCGAGCGGACGACGCGCCTGAGCCACCGGCAGCTCCTGGCGGGCAAGGGGGCGCTCGCGATGTCGACGTCCGCGAGTCCGTTCGATGCCCCGTACGCGGCCGAGTACCTCAGGCGAGTGCTCGGGAGCTACGGTGCCAGCGTCGTCGACGTCTGCAACATCGGCAGCCCCATGATCGTGTTCGACTACGGCGACACTGCGCCGGGCAAGGCCATGCGGGCATCTCTCGACGCCTTCATCTCGGCTGTCGAATCGCCCAGCGAGCACGTCCCCGCAGAGACCTTCGGCGTCGACATCCGGCGATCGCTTCGAGAGCACCCGGACGTCGCGAAACGGCTCTTCCGCAGCGACGAGCGGTACTTCGCGGAGCAGGACCGAACCACGAAGGAGAGGGCGACAGATGATGCGAGCCAATGACCCAGAGCCGACCGAGCGCCCCGGATCGACCGCAGGGCGCGAAACGCCAGGGGAGAGTGCGAGCCTCGACCTGCGCTACAAGCTCCACATGGCGGTGTCCATGATCCGCGCGAACCCCCGCAACGCCCGGACCTTCACGAGCGTCTCCGTCGCGACGTTCGGACTGCTGCTCTCGTTCGCTGCGATCACCGCGATGGGCACCATGATGACGCAGTCGGCCAGCGACATCGTCAGTGGCGACGTCTCCGCGTTCGCGGACGGGTACGAGTACTCGATGCTCAACCCCGAGTCCGACGTCGTCACCTACATCGCGGACGCCGAGTCCACGCTGGAGCGCGTCGCGGGAGCCGAGGGCGTCGAGCAGGTGCGGCCGCGTCTCACGGCCGGCGCGAGCATGACGGTCAAGGCACAGGATGCCGGGGTTGTCCTCGTGGGCTCGGACATCGCCGCGGAAGGCTACGAGATCGTCGCAGGGCAGGCCCCGGCAGGCGCAGCCCAGGTCTGCATCAACATCGCTCAGCGAGACGAACTCGGCATCGACGTCGGCACGAGCGTGCGCCTCTCGGTCGCTGGCGCGCCCGTCGATGCCGGTCCCATCACCGCCGACGTCGTCTGCGTGTACGACAACAGCCGCTTCGGGCTCTTCCGCTCCAGCTCCGTGGTCATGGACATCGCCGGCATGCAGCAGATCCTGGATCGGCCAGACGCCATCACGCAGATCCTCATCACACTCGCCCCGGGTATCGACCCCGCGACAGCGGCGGCGTCCCTCGGCGCTGATGCTCCCGGGCTGCAGTTCCTCACGTCGAAGGAGACGGCCGGCCTGATCTTCACCGTCCTCGCCGCGCAGCAGGCGATCATGTGGGCGCTCGTGATCGTCGCGGCGCTCATCTGCGCGGTCCTCATCGGCAACGTCGTCGGGTTCTCCCTGCGTCGCGACCGACGCGAACTCGCGACAATGCGGACGATGGGGTTCAGCGCGAAGGACATCGAGACGGTTTACGCCGTGCAGGTCCTGCTCATCGGGCTCGGGATGGTCCTCATCGGCACTGTCGCAGCCATCATCGCCGTCGTGATCGCAGGTGCCGTCGGCATCCCGATCGGCGACGGGCAGCAGCTGTTCGGGGGCGACACCCTCCGGCCCTCGCTGAAGGCCTCGGACGTCCTGCTCACCGGGGGACTCATGATCGCCGCACAGCAGGCCGCGAACGCCCTCGCCGCTCGGAAGCTGCTCTCCCGCTCACCGGTGCAGATGGCGGAATCCGCATGAGGAACACGGCGGCTCGTTCCCCGTTCCGGAAGGGGTCGTTCGCGCCGGTCGCTGAGGAGGTGACCGCCTTCGACCTGGCGGTGACCGGATCCATCCCGACCGACCTCGACGGCCGGTACCTCCGAAACGGGCCCAATCCGATCGGCGTCGAGCACGCGAGGTTCCACTACTTCCTCGGTGCCGGCATGATCCACGGCGTGCGCCTCAGGGACGGCCGCGCCGAGTGGTACCGCAACCGCTGGGTCCGGCAGAGCCCCGTCACGCGAGCGCTCGGCGAACCCCGACGCGCGTATTCGGTGCTCGGCGGCGTCGACACTCCCTCGAACATCAACGTCGTCGGGCACGCTGGCAGGATCCTGTCCCTCGGCGAAGGCGGGACGCTCCCGTTCGAGCTCGACGCGAGCCTCGAGACGGTGGGCCCGTACGACTTCGACGGCAAGCTGCGGGCCGGCCTGTCCGCGCATCCGAAGACGGACCCAGAGACCGGGGACCTCCATACGGTCGGCTACTTCTCCGGGTCACGATCCGTCGAGTACTGCGTCGTCTCCGCGCCCGGTCAGCTGGTCCGCTCGCAATCGGTCGAGCTGCCCACGGCCACGATGATGCACGACTTCGCGCTCACGAACGAGCACGTGATCCTCTTCGACCTGCCCGCCAAGTTCAGCGCGCTGGCCGCCGCCGCTGGAGACCCCTTCCCGTTCCGCTGGAGCTCGGCGGCGCAGGCGCGGCTCGGCGTCTTTGCCCGAGGCGACGAGCGCGCAGGCGTGACGTGGTTCGACCTCGACCCCGTCTGGATCTACCACACGGTCAACGCCTTCGAATCGGACAACGTCATCACCCTCGACGCCATCACGCACCCCTCCATGTTCGCCACGCGTCGCGGTTCAATCGAAGGCCACGGCACCCCGTCGCTCGAGCGATTCACGCTCGACCTCACCCGCCGAAGCGTGGTCCGGCGCCGACTCGACGACACCCCGCAGGAGTTCCCGCGCATCGACGACCGCCGCTCCGGCCGCCGGAACCGTTTCGCCTACACGTCAAGCGCCGGTGAGCTCGTCGCGACCTGGCGGACCGGGCCGAGAGAGCTCGACGACGTCCCCGACTCGGAATTCGACAACGTGCTGTTCAAGCACGACCTGGACCGCGGCTCCGCGCAGGCGCGGCGGCTCGGCACCGACGCGGCAGTCGGCGAGGCGATCTTCGTCCCACGAGCCGGGAGTGCCCAGGAGGACGACGGCTACCTGCTCTGCTACGTCCACAACCCGCAGCGGAACGCCAGCGACCTCCTGATCCTGAGCGCCCAAGACTTCGGCGGCGACGAGCTCGCGCGCATCCACCTCCCCGCGCGCATCCCGCTAGGTCTGCACGGCAGCTGGATCCCCGCCCACGACGACGGCCCGCAGGCAGGGCCGGACCGCCGCGAGCACCACACGGCCAAGGCGCAAAGCACGAAGGAGAACTGGTGTCGGTAGAGGTCGAGAGACTCAGCAAGACGTACGGCGAGCTCGTCGCAGTGGACGAGCTATCGCTCTCCGTCCCCGGAGGCTCGGTCTTCGCCTTCCTCGGGGAGAACGGCGCAGGCAAGTCCACGACCATCGGGTGCATCACGACGACGCTCACCCCCACCTCGGGCACGATCACCGTCAACGGCTTCGACGTGCAGACGGAAGCGCAGCGGGTGAAACGCACCATCGGAGCCGTCTTCCAATCGTCCCTGCTCGACCCGCTCCTGACCGTGCGGGAGAACCTCGAGATCCGGGCGGGCTTCTACGGGCTCAGCAAGCAGGAGAACAGAACCCGCACCGCCGAGCTCGCAGGCCTCGTCGGCATCGAGCCCATCCTGAACCGACGGTACGGCCCCCTCTCCGGCGGGCAGCGGCGCAGGGCGGACATCGCGCGGGCACTCATGCACCGACCGACCGTGCTGTTCCTCGACGAACCCACCGCCGGACTCGACCCGCAGTCGCGAGAGCTCATCTGGTCGACGATCCACGACATCCGCCGAGATCAGGGCACCACCATCTTCCTCACCACCCACTACATGGAGGAGACAGAGAACGCCGACGAGGTCTGCGTCATCGACAAGGGGCGGATCGTGGCGGCCGGGACACCGGCCCAGCTTCGCGCCGAGTTCAGCTCGAGCGTGCTGACACTCCGCGTCGACGACCCCGCGGAGGCCCTCCGCCTCTGCGCGGCCTCCGGCATCGACGTGCGCCGAGAGGGCGACGACCTCCGGGTCACCGTCTCGTCATCGACGGAGGCGCTCGACCTCCTGCGTCGCCTCCGAGTCCGAGACTTCGAGTTCCGACACGGCACCATGGACGACGTCTTCCTCGCCCTCCTCAAGGGGGTCGCCGCATGAGCAGCATCTGGCTCCTCACGGGACGCAACCTCCGTCTGTTCTTCCGCGACCGGATCGGCGTCTTCTTCTCGCTGCTGTCCGCGATCATCCTGATCGCGCTCTACGCGCTCTTCCTCGGCGGACTGCAGGTCGACACCCTCCGAGCCTCGTTCCCGCAGGCCGCCGACGCCGACGTGCGCTGGTTCGTCGACTCGTGGGTCTTCGCGGGCATCACGATGATCACCACCCTCACGACCGCCATCGCCGGCCTCGGCGTCTTCGTCGACGACAACGTCACCGGTCGCTTCCGGGACTTCATGGTGTCGCCCCTCCGACGCTCCCAGGTGGTGCTGGGCTACCTCATCGCCGGATTCATCATCTCGGTGATCATGACCACGGTCATCATCGTGATCGGCCAGCTCTACCTGCTCACGCAGGGGCACCCGCCCCTGACACCGGGCAACCTCGGGACGACCTTCGCCTTCGTCCTCCTCTCGAGCGCGACCTTCTCGGGGCTCGGCGCCTTCATCGTCACCTTCCTGCAGACGGCCGGCGCCTTCACCGCGGTGTCAACCGTCATCGGGTCGCTCATCGGGTTCTTCTCCGGCGCGTACGTGCCGGCCGGCACGCTGCCCGCCGGAGTCGTCACGATGATCAACACGCTGCCCTTCGCCCAGGCCGCCATGCTCATCCGGCGTCCGTACACCGAGCAGGCAGCCAGCGCCCTGGCCGGCGGCGACCAGGCCGCGCTCGACGGGATCCGGGACTTCTACGGGATGACCGCGAGCATCGGCTCGCTCGAGCTGACCGCCAGCGTCGCGAGCCTCGCCCTCGCCGCTGTCTTCGCGCTCTTCCTGAGCCTCGGAGTGTGGCGCCTCTCCGCGAAAATCCGATGACCACCAGGATCAGGCCCTTCGACGCCGCCACGGACGCGGACCGGGTCGCCCGCTTCATCAACGACCACGGGACCGGGCCCGCCGTGACGGGACTGCCGCTTGACGGCGCATCCCTGCTCGCGAGCATCCAGGAGACCGGAGTGCGCCTCCTCCTCGTGGCGGAGAGCCGAGGCGCGATCGTCGGCACCCTCGCCTACGCGCGCATGTCCGGACGCCGGGTGGCGCCAGAAGGCCACCTCTTCGCCGTCATGTTCGTCGTCGAGCGCACACTGCGAGGCGGCTTCCTCGTCGGCGAGCTGTTCGCCGAATCGTTCCGGCGCTTCCCCTCGCTCGGCCTGCGCACCCTGCGACTCGAGGTCGACCCCGCCAACCAGCGAGCGTTCCCGCTCTACGTGCGCGTCGGCTTCCGCAACGTGGCCTCCCCGAGACCAGACGAAGACGGCTACCTGGAACTCGTGAACCACCTCCCGGGGATCTCATCGACCCTCGTCCCCGGAGAGTCCGGCCTCGTGGGCCCGAGCGGGCCGGGATCCGAGACACGATCACTGCGGGCGGCTCGGGAGGAGTCGCTCACCGGCGGTGTCCGCATCGACGGAGCCGGACGGACTCTCATCGACTACCAGCTGCGCATCGGCACGAGCCGGATCGAGGCGGTCGTGCACGGCCAGACGGGCGAGCTCGTCTCGGGGAGCGTCGACGGCGAGCCGGCCGAGATTCCGGATGCGGAAGTCGCCCCTCAGTCGCGAGCGGCGCATCCGCCGCTGCGCCACGAGCACGGCGGGTTCCGCGCCGAGCTGGACGTCGAGACGGGCACCCTGACCGTTCGGCACAGGGACCGGCTCGGCCCGGTGCTCGTCGACGCGTTCCCCGTCTGCGGCGACACCCCGGCAGGCGTGCGGCGGCCAGCGGTCACGCGGGTGAGCGTCAGCCAGCACGGCGGCGCCTGGACCACCACCTCGGAGCACCTCACCCGGGTCGTCACCGTCCGGCGCGGGAGCATCGAGCTCAACGTCACGCAGAACTGCGGCCACCTCCTCACCGCCTCACCCTGGAGCGGGTTTCGCGACGCCGAGCTGACGGTCTCGGCGCGCGGCCGAGACGAGCGCTCGGCCCACGTGGTGCGCGGGATCTGGCCTCCCGAGGCCACCGACTTCGAACCCGCCGTCGGCCCTGCCCACACGTACGAAGCGCTCGGCGTGCGAGCGAGCTGGCACGAGAAGCACCACGGAATCGGCATCGACGTGACCGGACTCACCTCGGGCATCTGGCGAGTCGAAGGACCGCATCTAGCCCGAATCAGCGGGCACGGCACGATCGCCTACCGCATCGAGCTCCGCGACGGGCAGCAGAGGCGGATGCCCATGCCGACACCGACACCGATGCCCATGCCAACGCCGACGCCCCGAGGGCCGCGAACGCGCGCCCCACACGAGGCCGAGGGCCTCACTCCTGGGGGCGGCCTCGACGTGTCGGCCGCGACGGGCCTCCACGCCTGGCGGCATCGCGGCATCCACGTGCTGGAATCCTCCCAGCCACGCAGTCGCTCCATCGGACCCCTCAACCGCCTGCCAGCAGCAGCCTGGGTCGCACGCCTCCGCGACCGGACGACGCCAGACCACGGCGTCGAATGGGCGCTCCACGACGCCAGCTTCGCCCTCGACGGCTCCAGCGGAGACGAACGACGCTGGAGCGTACAGCCGAACGCCGACTTCTCCGCGATCGACATCTCCCTGAGCGATCCGACCCGAGCACCCGGCACCGACGACCTCGCGGTCTTCGTCTTCGTGCCGGCGACCGCCGAGCACATCGACTTCGGCGACGGACCGGACGCGAAGCGCCTGAGCATCGCGGGAGCACCCTGGCGCACCTGGACGCGTGCGTTCCGGTTCCCGACCCCCGCCGGCGACGTGCTGGTCGAACCCACCGACGGTGACCACACGGAGGTGCTCCTCCGCGCCGGACCAGCCGGCGTGCTCGCGACGCTCCTCGCACGCCCAGCAGGCGAGGAGCGTCACGCCCGCTGGCGCCTCACCCTCGTCTGACCCCGCAAGCGCACGCGTACGCGTACGCGTACGCAGGCTACGGAACCCGGTGCGTCCACTCCCGCGAAGCGAACTTCGACTCCGCCAGCTCGCGCGCACGCGCCAGCTCGTCCTCGGTGAGCTCACCCGGTGTGCCCCCGTAGTGCTCCACGAACGTCTGCTTGAAATGGTCGATGATCACCGAACGCTCAAGTCCTGTCTGCGAGCGAAGCGGGCTCACCCGCTTGTTCGCAGACTGCGTGCCCTTGTCGCTCAGCTTCTCCCGGCCGATGCGCAGCACCTCCGTCATGCGGTCGCCGTCGATGTCGTAGCTGAGCGTCGCGTGATGCAGCACCGCACCCGAGCCGAGCCGCTTCTGCGCCGCCCCGCCGATCTTGCCCGACGGGCTCGCGATGTCGTTGAGCGGCTCGTACCTCGCGTTGATGCCCAGGCCGTGCAGCGCATCCAGCACCCACGAGTCGAGGAACGCGTACGACTCCGCGAACGACATGCCATGCACCAGATCGCTCGGGACGTACAGCGAGTACGTCACCACCGACCCGGCCTCCATGAACATGGCCCCGCCGCCCGTGATGCGTCGCACCAGCTGCACCCCGTACTTGTCGAGGTTCTTCTGGTCGACCTCGTTCTTCACCGACTGGAATGAGCCGAGCACGACTGCCGTCTCATCCCACTCCCACAACCGCAGCGTCGCTGGCCGACGACCGGCGCCGACCTCCTCCGTCAGCACCTGGTCGAGCGCGACGTGCTCTCGGGGAGACAGAGGGCCCGGATGCAGGATCTGCCAGTCGTACGCGCGCCAGTCTCTGGCGCCGAGAACGGCACGGCGCACGACGACGCCGACCGCCTCCGGCGTGACACCGAGCAGCGTCGCGTCCTCCCGCAGGCCGTCCCGAACCGCCGCCGAGATGTCCTCCGCCGACGAATCGGCGGCGAGCCCCCGCAGCGCGCTGTTGATGTCGTCGAGCGCCTCATCGGGCTCGAGGAAGAAATCACCGGCGAGGTGCGGATCGACGATGCGACCGCCCTCCACCTCGAGGTCGACTGTGACGAGCTTCCCGCCAGGAACCTTGTACTCACCGTGCATGAGAGCACTCTACGGCGCTCCGCTCGCACCCGACCAGCGCCTGCCCCCTCCCGCCTCCGCCATCGCCGTCGCCATCGCCTCCGCCGTCGCCACCGCGCCACCCCGAATAGGTCAGTCTCACCCCATCGCAGCCCCGAAAACGGGGCAAAAACGCCCCATCCGCTCGCACCCGACCACCGCCTGCCCCCCTCCGCCACCTCCGCCACCACCACCGCCACCGCCACCGTCTCCGCGCCACCCCGAATAGGTCGGTTCCTCCCCATCGCGGCCCGGAAGACGGGGCGAAAACGCCCCATCCGCTCGCACCCGGCCGCCGCCTGCCTCCTCCCGCCCGCGCCGTCTCCACCGCCACCGCCTCCGCCTCCGCCTCCGCCGAATAGGGCGGTTTCACCCCATCGCAGCCCCGAAAATGGGGCGAAAACGCCCCATCCGCTCGCACCCGGCCGCCTGCCTCCTTCCGCCTCCGCCATCGCCGAATGGGTCGGTTTACCCCCTTCGCAGCCCCGAAAACGGGGCGAAAACGCCCCATTTGGCGGTGGGGCGGGCGCGCGGGCGCGCGCCCG